>NZ_SOGD01000012.1:0-89886 GCF_004402345.1 Cryobacterium sp. TMT2-15-1
ACCGGCGCCGGAGCGACCGGCGCCCGAGCGACCGGAGTCGCCACCGGCGCGGCCCCCGCCGGAACGGCCGGAGTCAGAGCGGCCCGAGTCGGAGCGGCCGGCGCCGCCGGTGCGGCCTGCGCCACCCGTGCGTGCAGCCGAGGCGGCGGTCTCTCGGATGGGGGAGGCGCGGAGGCGCCCCTTCGACCCGACCGGGATGTTCAGGTCGGCGTAGAGGTGCGGCGACGACGAGTAGGTCTCCATCGGAACCGGCGTGCCGAAGTCGAGCGCGGTGTTGATCAGCGTCCACTTGTGCATGTCGTCCCAGTCGACGAACGTGACCGCAATGCCGGTCTTGCCCGCACGGCCGGTGCGTCCCACGCGGTGCAGGTAGGCCTTCTCGTCCTCGGGGATGGTGTGGTTGATCACGTGGGTGACGTCGTCTACGTCGATGCCGCGCGCGGCGACATCCGTGGCGATCAGGATGTCCTTCTTGCCGGCCTTGAAGGAGGCCATGGCGCGTTCACGCTGTTCCTGGTTGAGGTCACCGTGCACGGCCGTGGCGTTGAAGCCGCGATCGCCGAGCTCCTCGACCAGCTTGGCGGCGGCGCGCTTGGTGCGGGTGAAGATCACGGTCTTGCCGCGCCCTTCGGCCATCAGGATGCGGCCGATCACCTCGTCCTTGTCCATGTTGTGCGCGCGGTAGACAAGGTGCTCGATGCTGGCCTGCATCAGGCCCTCGTCGGGGTCGGACGCACGGATGTGGATCGGGCGGTTCATGAACCGGCGCGCGAGGGCCACGATCGGGCCCGGCATCGTGGCCGAGAACAGCATCGTGTGGCGGGTGGACGGCGTCTGCGAGAACAGCTTCTCGATGTCGGCGAGGAAGCCGAGGTCGAGCATCTTGTCGGCCTCGTCGAGCACCATCTCGCTCACGTTGGCGAGGCTGAGCAGGCGCTGGCTGGCGAGATCGAGGAGTCGGCCGGGGGTGCCGACGACGATCTGCGCGCCAGCCTTGAGAGCCTCGATCTGACCTTCGTACGCCTTGCCGCCGTAGATGGAGACAACCTTGGTGTTGCGGTTGCTGGATGCCATCTCGAGGTCTTCGGAGACCTGCACGCACAGCTCGCGGGTCGGGACGACGACGAGTACCTGCACGCCGGGGGCGGGGTCGAGCCCGAGTCGCTGGATGATCGGAAGGCCGAAGCCGAGGGTCTTGCCGGTGCCGGTCTTGGCCTGACCGATGATGTCCTGGCCGCTCAGGGCGAGGGGGATGGTCTGCACCTGGATGGGGAAGGGCTCGGTGATGCCTTTATCAGCGAGAGCCTGAACCATGTCCTGGTCGATGTTGAGTTCGGAGAAAGTCACGAAATATTGCCTTGTCATTAGCTGGAAGCGGGATGCGCCCGTCTTTTGCTTCGGGCACCTGGCCATCGATCCATGCCGATGGCGTGGTCCTAGCCTATCGGGCGGCCCTGTGAAGTCTCTTATACCGGACCCGGACGCGCCGATTCGCCCAGCGTGGGCCGGAACCCGCGGTGCCGGCGCGACACTGTCCTAAGCTGGGCCTGTGATCATGTGGACTGGTCGACGCGGGAAGCGCGTGGAGGCACCCCGGCAACCGGCGCGGCGGGCACGCCAGTCGACCACGAAAATGGACATCGCCGGTTTCACGCCGGAGTTGCTGCCCTACCTCGGCCAGGCGGCGTACTTCCAACTCGGCATGTTCGAGAACCTCGCCCTGGCCATCGCGATCGCTCCGGACCTCACCGCGAAGGAGGCGCTGAGCGTCGCCGCCGGCCGGGCCCTCGCCAAGCACCAGGGGCTCGTGGCCGAGATCCGTCGCCGCGGCGGTGAGCCGTCCGAGGTGATGGCCCCGTTCGCGCCCCACCTCGACGCGTTCCGCGGGCAGACGGCCGGCGCCGACTGGAACGAGCTGCTGCTCAGCTGCTATCTCGCCGGGGGACTGCTCGACGACTTCTTCATCCGGCTGTCCGACGGGCTGCCCGGCGACGTGGGCCCGCGGGTGGCGCACCTGCTCGGCCAGGATGCCGGCACGGAGGTTCTCGTCACCCATCTGAAGGCCGCCATCGGGGCCGCCCCGGCGCTTGGGTCGCACCTGGCCCTGTGGGGACGACGCTTGGTCGGGGACACCCTGCTGGTCGCACGCTCGGCTCTGCCGATGGAGGGCATCACCGCCGCCGAGTCCCGGATCGAACCCGTGTTCACCGAGCTCATCGCCGCGCACACGCGGCGAATGGACGGGCTCGGCCTGACCGCCTGACCGCCGGCCCCCGCCGCCCGGGAGTCGTCGTCACGCGCCGGCCGGGTGCCCGTCGCGCATCAGGGTGTGCAGCATCCGCTCATCCCCGGCGGTGCGCGTGCGCACCAGGGCCAGGTCGGCTGCGACGGATGCCAGTGCGGTCACCCCGAGGGTGACCCACCAGATCCAGCCACCGTCCCAGGGCACGCCGAGCCAGGTCAGCGCCACCCAGACGACGGACGCGACCATGGTGCCGATCGCCGGGACGAGGACAGCGCCGTGTGCGCGGCGCCCCGGAATGGCATACCGTGCGGCAATCCCCAGAACCGCACCGCCGAGGGCGATGAAGAGCAGTTCCACGGTTGGTCAGGCGACGAAGCCGACGCGGCGGGACTCCTCGGAGCCCAGCTCCACGTACGCGAGCCCGACGGTCGGAACGATGTAGACCTTGCCCTTGCTGTCGGAGAGCTTCAGGTACCCGGTCTGTCCGGCGAGGGCGGCAGCGACCGTTTCCTCGACCTCGTTCGCGGGCTGTGAGGTCTCGAAGCCAATCTCACGGGGAGAATTGAAGATGCCAATGCGGATATCCACCAGATGCGCCTTTCGTTGCCTAAGCGCCCAGATTACGACAGAACCGCGTACCGGGCCGACATCGTTCACTGTCGGCGCAACCCGTTACGTTTGAAAACGTGACAACCCTGGGATTCCCGCTTCGTACCGAGCAAGAACCGGTCGTTCTCGACGACTCGCAACGCGCCGTTCTGGCGCTGGTAGCGCAGCCTGCCCTGCCCGGTGGGCGACGCCACATCCCGGGAGTCGGCGCCGCCGTGATCGGCGCACCCGGCACCGGCAAGACCACCACGCTGGTCGAACTCGTCGCCGAGTGCGTGCGCGACCACGGGTATTCGCCCAGCGAGGTGCTTGTGCTGGTGCCCACTCGCACGGGGGCGACGGCCCTGCGCGACCGGCTCGCGCTGCGCCTCGGCGTGCCCACCAACGGCCCGCTGGCCCGCACCGCGAACTCGGTCGCGTTCCAGATCGTGCGGGATGCCGTGGCCCGGGCGGGAGGCGCGGCTCCCACCCTGCTCACCGGCGGCGAACAAGACCAGATCATCGCCGAGCTGCTCGAGGGGCACCGACAGGACCACGCCGAAGCGCAGCAGGCCGAAGCGCAGGGCGAGTCGCAGCACATCGAGTCGCACCCTGAGTCGCGGCACGCCGCACCGGACTGGCCCGACACCCTCGGCGCCGAGGTGCGCAGCCTGCGCGGGTTCCGCACGCAGCTGCGCGACCTGATGATGCGCGCCGTCGAATACGGCGTCACCCCGGAGGCGCTCGCGGCTCTCGGCCGCAGCGAGCAACGCCCGGAGTGGGTGGCCGCGGCCGAGTTCATCCGCGGCTACGACGACGTGAAAGACCAGTCCCGCCCCGGCCAGTACGACTCCACCGAACTGGCCCAGTTCGCCGCGGCCATCGTGGCCCGGGCCCCGGCCGGTTCCGCGGCGCTCGGCTCGCTCGGCGGCCTGCGCCTGATCCTGCTCGACGATGCGCAGGAACTTACCCAGGCCAACCTGACCCTGCTCGCGCAGTTCGCGGCGCGCGGCGTGGGCGTCATTGCGTTCGGCGACCCCGATATCAGCACCGGTTCCTTCCACGGCGCCCACCCGGATGCCCTCGGCCGGCTGGGCGCGTACCTGTCCGGCGCCGTACTGCCGACCCTGGTTCTCAGCACGGTGTACCGGCACGACGCGGCCATCCGCGGGGTGGTGCGGGAGATCACGCACCGCATCGGCGCGGCCTCGGCCGGCACTCAACGGTTCGCCGTCGGCGTGGCCGACCCGGCCGCGCAGGCAGTCCAGCCTGGAGGACAGGCGGACCAGGCCGAGCCTGCCGGGGAGCCGAACCCCGTGCAGACCATGCTCGCGGACAGCCCCGCCGACCAGCTCGCCGTGATCGCCCGCCGGCTGCGGGAGCGGCACGTGCTCGGCGGCATTCCGTGGGGTCAGATGGCGGTCGTCGTGCGCAGCGGCTCGCTCGTGCCCGCCCTGTCCAAGGGGCTCGCCGCGCTCGAGGTGCCCACCCAGGTGTCGTCGGCGCAGACCGCGCTCCGCGACGATTACGCCGTGCGGGCCTTCATCCTCGCGCTCGAACTGACCCTGGGCCGCACACCCCTGGGGCCCGAGGAGGCGACCCTGCTGCTCCGCGGCCCGCTCGGCGGCCTCGACCCGATCACCCTGCGGCGCCTGCGTGCCGCGCTGCGCCAACAGGAACTCAGCAGTGACCGGAATCGCTCCGCCGACGAGCTCCTGGTGGAGGCCCTCGGCGACCCCGGCCTGTTCGCCGCCATCGACAACCGCACGGCCCGCCGGGCGGCCAGCTGCGGGGAGAGCCTCCGGGCGGCCGCCGTGGAATACGCTGCCGGCGCCACGATCGAGGAACTGCTCTGGGGTCTTTGGCAACGAAGCGGCCTCGCCCGGGAGTGGAAGGACCAGTCCACCGGCACGGGCATTGTCGCCGACGAGGCCAACCACAACCTCGACGCCGTGGTGGAGCTCTTCTCCGCCGCGCAGCGCTACGTGGAGCGCACCCCGACCGCCCCGCCGGTTTTGTTCCTCGAACACCTTGTCGACACCGACGTGCCCGAAGACACCCTCGCCCCGCGCGCGCTGGGCGACGCGGTCGTGGTGTCGACCCCGAGCGGCCTGATCGGCCGTGAATTCGACGTCGTCGTCATCGCCGGGGTGCAGGAGAACGTCTGGCCCGACCTGCGCATCCGTGGTTCGCTGCTCGGAGCCGGCGACCTGGCCGCGCTCGCCGCCGGCCGGCGCCCGGAGGAGGCCGGCGCCCGCACCACCGTGCTGCACGACGAGCTGCGCATGTTCGCCCAGGCGGCCAGCCGCGCCCGCAGCGAACTGCTGGTGACTGCCATCGACAACGAGGAGAACCAGCCGTCGGTCTTTTTGCGGCTGCTGCCGAAGCCCGCACCGCACACGGCTCCGGAGCCCGGCGACATCAGCCGCTACCCGCTCTCCCTGCGCGGCCTGGTGGGCCGGCTCCGCCGGGATTTGACCCGGGGCACCGCGGCCCACGGCGACGAGGCCGCGAGCCGGGCCACGGATGCCGCAGCGACCCTGGCCCGGCTGGCCCGGGAGAACGTGGTCGGTGCCGCCCCCGACCAGTGGTACGGCCTGAACGAGCCCAGCACCGTGCGCCCGCTCAACGACCCGGAGGTCGGCGACGCCCCGGTGCGCGTCTCGCCGTCGCGGATGGCGGCCTTCGAGACCTGCCCGCTGCACTGGGTGATCGGGCAGGTCGGCGGCGGCACGTCCAACACCGCCGCGAACCTCGGCACGATCATCCACAAGGTGTTGGAGGACTCCACCACTCATAGCCCCGACGCGCTCTGGAAGGGCGTCGAGGCGCGCTGGGGTGAGCTTCAGTTCGACGCCGACTGGCAGTCCCGGGTGCAGAAGGTCGAGGCGCGCGCGTTGACCGACCGGCTGGCCTCCTACCTGCTCGACTTCGAACGCGGCGGTGGCAGCCTGCTCAGCGCGGAGGGCACCTTCCAGCTCGACGTCGACGGCGCCGTGCTGTCCGGCACGGTCGACCGGGTCGAGCGGCTCGGCGACGGGCGGGCGGTCATCGTCGACCTGAAGACGGGCCGCGGCGACCCGATCAGCGACGCCGGGGTGGCCCTGCATCCGCAGCTCGGCGCCTACCAGCTCGCGTTCAGCGAGGGTGCCATCGAGGGCATCCCCGCCGGAATGCCGCTCGCCGGCGCTCGCCTCCTGATCGTGTCCAGCGGCACGGTCAAGCAGAATTACCGAAATCCCACCCAGCCCACCTTCAGCCCTGAGGAGCTTGCGGCCTTCCGCAGCCGGGTCGGTTGGGACGCCGCCGGCATGGGCGCCGCCACCTTCCTCGCCGAAATCAGTTCCCACTGCCTCGACCCGCGCTCGCACGGGTCCTGCCGAATCCACGTCATCAAGCAGGTCAGCTCATGAACCAGTCCGTCACCCCGCCGCCCATCTCGGCCCGCCAGATCGCCGCGACGCTGGGCATGTTCCCCCCCACGGACGAACAGCAGGCCGTGATCGAGGCGCCGTTGGCGCCCACCCTCGTGGTGGCCGGGGCCGGCAGCGGCAAGACCGAGACCATGGCCAACCGGGTGCTCTGGCTGCTCGCCAACGGGCACGCCCGGCCCGACCAGATCCTCGGCCTCACCTTCACCCGCAAGGCCGCCGGCGAACTGTCCGAGCGCATCCGCGACCGCATCGACCAGCTCGACGCGCAGGGGCTGCTGCCCAAGCCGCCGGCGCCCGCGGCGGGGGCGGTCACGATCGATTCCTCCGACCTGTTCAACATGCCCACGGTGTCGACGTACAACTCGTTCGCCAGCCGCCTGTTCACCGACAACGCCCTGCTCCTCGGGCGTGAACCCGAGTCGGTGCTGCTCAGCGAGACCAGCGCCTGGCTGCTGGCCCGCCGGGTGGTGATCGAGCACGGCGACAGCCGGCTCGTACCCTTCGGCAAGAAGATCGACGCGGTGACGGATGCCGTGCTCGCCTTCAGCCGTTCCCTCGCCGAGAATCCCCCGCCCGTCGTTCCGGGCGTTCCGGCCGCGCCGCACGACCTGACCGGCCTCTCCGCCGGCTTCGGCTATCTGCGAGACCTGCCCTACGGCAACCCGCGCAAGAAGATCCCGTATGCCTCGGTCGCCGAGTCGCTCGCGGCGGTGGAGCCGCTGCCGGTTTTGTTCGAGCTCGCCGAACGTTTCGCAGTGGAGAAGCGCCGGCTCGGGCTGATCGAGTTCTCCGACCAGGTGGCTCTCGCACTGCAGGTCAGCCAGAAGGCCCTGCAGGTCGTCGCTCGCTACCGCGACCAGTACCGGGTGGTGCTGCTCGACGAATACCAGGACACGTCGGTGCTGCAGACCGAGCTGCTGCACACCCTCTTCAGCCGGCATCCGGTGATGGCCGTCGGTGACCCACATCAGTCCATTTACGGCTGGCGCGGGGCCAGTTCGGCGAACCTGCTGGGTTTCTCGCAGAGCTTCGCCGGACTCTCCAACCGCCAGTCGCCGTCGATGAGCCTCTCCGTCACCTGGCGCAACCCGGTCACGGTGCTCGACACCGCGAACGCGCTGGTGGCGCCGCTGAGCGAGGCGCTCCGGGCCCGGCCCGACGGCATCCAGGTCGGCACCCTCGCGGTGCCGGCCGGCAAGGCGAACGGGCGGGTCGAGGCGTCGATGCTGGAGACTATCGCCGACGAGGCCCGGGTCGTGGCGGACTGGTTCGCCCAGCGCCTCACCAGCGGCACCGACAAGACCGGCGCGATGCTCTTCCGGGCCCGGCGCGAGATGGAGTTCTTCGCCGAGGTGCTGCGGGAGCACGGCGTCCGCGCCCACGTGCTCGGCCTCGGCGGCCTGCTCTCCACCCCGGAGGTCACCGACGTCATCTGTGTGCTGCGGGTCGTGCACGATCCCGCCGCCGGCAGCGAACTGGTGCGACTGCTCGCCAGCGGTCGCTACCGGGTCGGCCCCCGCGACCTGCAGCACCTCGCGGCCGTGGCGCGCTGGCTGGCGGCACACGACTGGGCCCAGCAGGCGGTGACGCGGGAACTCAAAGACAAGATGCGGGCATCCGTCGCCGTCGACGAGGGCGCGTCGCTCGTCGACGCCCTCGACTTCGTGGCTGCCGCCCCCGAGACCCACGGGCAGCTCGCGGGCTTCAGCGACACCGGCCGGGCCCGGGTGCGGGCCGCCGGCCGCCAGCTGGCCTGGCTGCGCGCGCGGGCCGGCCTGCCGCTGCTGGACTTCGTGCGGCTGATCGAGCAGGAGCTCCTGCTCGACGTGGAACTCGTCGCCAACGAGGCCAACAGCCTGGGCCTCGCGAACCTCTACGCTTTCCACGACACGGTCACCGCCTTCCTTGCCAGCGACGAGGTCGGCAGCCTCGCCGGTTTCCTGCGCTGGCTGGGCAGGGCCGCCGCCTCCGACGACCTGGGCCCGCGGGTCGAGCCGGGCGAGAGCGGCACCGTGCAACTGCTCACCATCCACGGGGCCAAGGGGCTCGAGTGGGACTATGTGGCCATCCCCAACCTGACCGAGAAGAGCCTGCCGGCGCAGACCCGGGACGGGGCCGGCTGGCTGAAGTTCGGTGAGCTGCCCTACCCGTTCCGCGGCGACCGGGCCGAGCTGCCCGAGCTCGCCTGGCAGGAGCATGAGACCCAGCTGTCGTTCGACACCGAATTCCACGCCTATAAAGTGCAGCTCGCCGCCCGCCACGACGACGAGGAGCGGCGCCTGATCTATGTGGCCACGACCCGCGCCCAGCAGGAGCTGCTGCTCACCGGTTCATACTGGGGCGGCGGCAGCACCGTGCGCGCCCCCAGTCGGTACCTTGAAGAGCTCGCCGAGGCCGGGCTGATCGCCGCGCTGCCGGAGGGCAGCGAGTACGGTGAGAAACCCGACACCGGGGAGGGCGTCGACGAGCACTGGCCCTTCGACCCGCTCGGCACGCGGCGGCCCCTCGTCGAGGCCGCAGCCGCCCGGGTGCGCGCCGAAGCACAGACCGAGCGCGACACCCGGTGGTCCCACGCGGTCACCCTGCTGCTCGAGGAACGGATGCTTCGCCTTGCCGGCGCGGGCCCCGTCCCGCTGCCCACGCGCATTCCGGCTTCGCGGTTCAAGGACTACATCGACGACCCGGTGGGGGTGGCCGCCGCCCTGCGCCGCCCCATGCCCGAGCGACCGTACCGGGCCACCCGGCTGGGCACCCTGTTCCACTCCTGGGTGGAACAGCGCGCCGGCGGGGCGTCGGGCGGCGACCTGATCGACGCGGACGAGAGCGAACTGGATCTGGGTGACCAGGGCCCCAACGCCTTCGACCTCGACCTCGACCAGAACCAGCCGCTGGAGCAGGCCCAGCTCGAACGGCTGCAGCGCACCTTCGAGCAGTCGCCGTGGGCGTCGGTGCAGCCCGAAGAGGTCGAGATCGAGATCCACCACGTGCTGGCCGGGCAGGTCTTCGTGTGCAAGCTCGACGCGGTCTACCGCACCGTGACGGGCTACCAGGTCGTCGACTGGAAGACCGGACGGGCGCCTTCGAGCGCCGTGGACCTCGAGCTTAAGCAGACCCAGCTGGCCCTGTACCGGCTCGCCTATGCGCGCTGGAAAGGCATCGACCCGGAGATCGTCGACGCGGTGTTCTACTTCGTCGCGGACGACACGATCGTCGCCCCGGACCGGCTCTACTCCGAGGAGGACCTGGTGCGGGCCTGGTCGTCCGTTCGACTGAGGGCGGTGTCGCCCACGGTTTCGCCCACGGTGTCGATCGCGCCGGTGGTGGCATCGTCGGACGAGGACGAGGACGATGACGATGACGAGGCCGATGACGACGAGCCTGGACCCGAACCGGAGCCGGTCTCGTCGTCGTCCTCGAACTCGCCGCCGAACTCCGACAGGTTGTAGGCGTCGGTGTGCATGGAACCGCCCAGGTCGCGGCGGGGGATGCCGCGCGGTGTGGACTTGAGCATGCTCTCCACCCCGGCAACATCGAGGATCGGGCCGGTGTCCGGTGACAACGGATGCGACGTAGCCTGGTGCACGTTGTCCACCAGACCGTCGAGCATGGCCACGGCGTCGTCGACGATCCTCTGGCTGCGTGTGTCCGTGCCGTGCAGTAGCCAGCGGGCCAGCTCCAGCTCGGCGTAGAGCATCGCGCGCTGCGTGATCCTCGGGTCGTTGCCCTGGCGAGCCGACGCGTACGACGCGACGGCGGTCTCGCCGGACGTCCCGCGGGAGGCAAGCAGCCAGTGCAGGTCGCGGGCCGGGTCGCCCACGCTCAGGGCAGACCAGCCGAGAACCCCGGAGACGGAGTCGTCGGTGATCAGGAACGAGTCGGCCGACAACGACCCGTGCACCACGCAGGGCGCGAACTGCCAGAGCCCGTCGTCGTCGGTGGCCTGTTCCCAGCGGCGCAGAATCGCGGCGGGCAGGTAGCCGGTGGTGGCCGCCCGGTCGATCAAGGCGATGGTACCGGTACGGCATTCCTGAGCGCTCTGCTGCGGCAACCCGGCGGTGCCGACGAAGGCCGTCGGCAGTGAGTGCACCGCGGCGATGGCGCGGCCGATCGAACCGGACACGCCCGCGTGGCCGGTGAGGGCATCCGCGTCGAAGGAATCGCCCTCCAAAAACTCGTAGACGACGGCCCGGGTGCCGCTGAGCGGCGCCTGGCCCACGAATTGCGGCACGTCGAAGGGGAGCCGGCTGCGGTTGCCGACGGTGAGCGCGCGCAGGGCTACCAGATCGGCGGACTGCTCGGTTTCGGCGGCCTGTGAGGCGGGGACCCGGATGATGAGGGCACGGTCGTCGCGGTCGATCAGCAGTGCGGATTCGAACGCGCCGCTGGCTCCTCGAGAACGCGCGACGGTGCCGTGCAGACGGACCTGGACGACGTCGAGACCGGGGACGGCGGCAGTGGCCAGCGCGGCTAGAGTGAGAGGGGATCTGACCATACCTACTAGGTTAGGTCGACTTCCCCTCGGCGCGGTTGTTCGCCACGCCTCGACACAACTTCGGCAGTCTGTCCGAGACCGAGGAGCACCATGTCGTTTGCGTTCACCTCCCGTCTGCCGCTTTCCCGTCACGCGGTCGACCGTGACGGCGAGGCGCGCGCCACCCCCGGGTTGCTCAACACGCTGCAGACGGATGCCGGCACGCGCCTGCTCGTGCTGTGGCGTGGCTCCGCGCTGATGGAGGCCGCCGCCCCCGCCAGACTGCGCCTGCTGGCTCCCGACCGAGTTCCCGCCGGCGAGTTCCGGCTCTACCTCGGCCGTTCCCTGGCCGAAGATGCGCCGGAGCCCGTGGGCACCCCGCTGGTCGCGGCCGTGCTGACCGACGAGGAGGCCCTGGCGCTCGAACCCGACGAGTCCCTCTGGGTGTCCCTGCGCTCCGTGGCGACCGCCCTATCCGACCGCGACGCGGGACTGTTCACCGAGACGCTCGGCGTCGTGAACTGGCACGACTCCCACGCCCACTGCCCGCGCTGCGGCACGGCCACCCTGGTCGAGAACGCCGGTTGGACGAGGCGCTGCCCCGACTGCGGCGGCCAGGTGTTCCCGCGCACCGACCCGGCCGTGATCGTGCTGATCACCGACGCCGACGACCGCATCCTGCTCGGCTCGAACGCCCTCTGGGAGGGCAACCGCTACTCGCTCCTGGCCGGTTTCGTCGAACCGGGCGAGTCGCTCGAGGCGGCCGTCATCCGGGAGATGTTCGAGGAATCCGGCCTGCGCGTGGCCGACCCGGTCTACCTCGGCTCCCAGCCGTGGCCGTTCCCGGCCTCGGTCATGTTCGGCTTCACGGCCCGGCTCGCCGACGGCCAGGCCCCGGCGGCTCTGCGCCCCGACGGGGAGGAGATCCTTGACCTGCGCTGGTTCAGCCGCGACGAGCTACGGGCCTCCGGCGACGTCATCATCCTGCCCGGCCGTTCCTCGATCGCCCGGGCGATCATCGAGCACTGGCTCGGCGAACCCCTCGACTTCGGCCCCGACACGGTGCACGGATGGCGCTGACCGCCGGTTCCCTGCTGGCCGGCCTCGACGACCAGCAACGGGTGGCGGCCGAGGCGCTCGTGGGTCCGGTGTGCATGCTCGCCGGCGCCGGCACCGGCAAGACCCGGGCCATCACCCACCGCATCGCCTACGGAGTGATGACCGGCGCGTACTCGCCGAACCGGGTGATGGCCCTCACCTTCACGGCCCGCGCCGCCGCGGAGCTGCGCGGCCGGCTGCGCCAACTCGGCGCCGGGGGCGTCGCCGCCCGCACGTTCCACTCGGCGGCCCTGTCGCAGCTGAACTATTTCTGGCCGCACGTCGTCGGCGGCCAGGCTCCCCGCATCCTCGACGGCAAGGGTCGCCTGCTCGGGCACGCCGCCGAAACCCTGAAGCTCAAGCTGGACACGGCAACCCTGCGCGACCTGGCCGCGGAGATCGAGTGGCGAAAGACCTCCGGAATCGGCATTGAGGCGTATGGGGCCGGCATCGCCAAGCGCAGCCTGCCCGGCCGGCTCGACGTGGACCAGGTGCTGGCCATGATGGAGTCCTACGAGCGCCTCAAGGACGACCGCAAGCAGATCGACTTCGAGGATGTGCTCCTGGCGATGGCCGGGATGATCGAGGCCGAGCCATCCGTCGCCCTGCAGGTGCGCGAGCAGTACCGGTTCTTCGTCGTCGACGAATACCAGGACGTCTCCCCGCTTCAGCACGACCTGCTCTCGCTCTGGCTGGGCCAGCGCCGTGACCTCTGCGTCGTCGGGGACGCCAGCCAGACCATCTACTCCTTCGCGGGCGCCCGCAGCGACTACCTGCTCGACTTCCCCAAGCGGTGGGAGGACGCCACCGTCGTGCGCCTCGAGCAGAACTACCGGTCGACGGGGTCGATCGTCGCCACCGCCAACCAGCTCATGCGCGGGCGGACCGGCGCCCTCACCCTGCGCGCCCACGCCAGCGAAATCGGCACCGAGCCGGGCGTGCGCGAGTACCCGAACGACATGGCCGAGGCCCGCGGCGTCGCCCAGAACATCGTCGAGCTGATCGAGGGCGGCACCCGCCCGGAGGACATCGCCGTGCTGTTCCGGGTGAACGTGCAGGCCGCCTTCCTCGAAACGGCCCTCGGCGACGTCGGGGTGAGCTATCAGATCCGCGGGTCGAAGCGCTTCTTCGACCTGGCCGAGGTCAAGCAGGCGGTGATGCAGCTGCGCGCGGCATCCGTCTCGATCATCGGCGAACCGCTGTTCAAATCCGTCAGCGACGTGCTGCGCTCCCTTGGTTGGAGCCAGAGTGCGCCGGAGGCCCAGGGCGCGGTGCGCGACCGGTGGGAGTCGCTGAACGCGATCATGGGCCTCGTCGACCAGGCAGCCCCGGAGACCACATTCCGCCAGTTCACCGACGAGCTGATGGAGCGCCAGGCCGGCCAGCACGAACCCACGGTGTCCGCGGTGACCCTGGCGACGCTGCACTCGGCGAAGGGCCTCGAATGGGACGCCGTCTTCCTGATCGGTCTGTCCGAGGGACTCGTGCCGATCAGCTACGCAGGCACCTTCGAGCAGATCGACGAGGAACGCCGGCTGCTCTACGTGGGCATCACCCGGGCACGCAAACGGCTGTCCCTGAGCTGGTCTGCCGCGGGCCACCAGCAGCGCAGCCCCCGGGAGCGTTCCCGGTTCCTGTCCGAGATCGGCGCCCGCGGCGTGCGTGCGCCCACCGTCCGCGGTACCTGAGACCGGCGCGGGGTAGCCTCGGGGCGTGCCTACTTTTCCGTTCACCCGCCTGGCTGCGGTGCCCTACGCGCCGTTGCTGGTGACGCAGGCACGCCGACTGCGCCGCGACACGCCCCGGCTGCCCGACGCCGCCCTCCCGTGGACCGGTTTCCGGCCCGGCCCCGACCCGCTGCGCATCCTCGTGCTCGGCGACTCGACCGCTGCCGGCGTGGGCGCCGAGACCCAAAGCGAGGCCCTGCCGGGCTGGATCGCCCACGAGGTTGCCGAGCGCTGGGGCCGCGGCAGCACCTGGCGGGCGATCGGTGAGAACGGCGCCACGGCCCGGGACGTGCGCGCGCGCTTTGTGACGGACGCCGCCGCCGTGCCCTTCGACCTGGCCCTGCTGACCATCGGTGCGAACGATGCGCTGGGGCTGCGCTCCCGAAACGCCTTTACGAACGATGTGCGCCGAATCGTGCTCGCCCTGCGGGCCGCGGCGCCGCAGGCGGCCGTGCTCGTGTCGCTGATGCCGCGCTTCGACCGCTTCGCGCTGTTGCCCGAACCCCTGCGCGCCACCCTCGCGCGGCACGCCGCGAGCCTCGACACCGGCGCCCGCCTGGCCGTCGACGGCCTCGACGGGGTCGTCGCGATCCCGACCCCGCCGCCCTACGTCGAGGGCTTCTTCGCCAGCGACGAGTTCCACCCGAGCGCGCTCGGCTACCGCCTCTGGGCCCGGTTCGTCTTCGACTCAGCGCCCGGCCTCCGACTCGACGAACCGGTCGGCTGAGAGCACCTGATGGCCCTGCTCCGTTCCCTGGATGGCCTGAGCGGTGCCCCGGGATCGGGAAAGTCGACCATGAGATCCGGCTCGCCCGAGCCTGATCTGGGCCCCGGTCTGCGACCGGGTCTGACCTGGACCTGTCCGGTCAGTCCCGGGCGGGGCGCCCGGCCCCGGGCAGCGCGGTCACGTTCCCGGGAACGGTGCGGCAGCCGCACCGCTCATGCGGCCGGTAGCCACGACGTTTGAGCGAGCCGGACGCCGCGTCGAAGACGAGCGCGGTCTCCGTGAGGGTGGACCGCCCGAGGACCAGCCGGTCGTGGCCGATCCCGGCGACGAGGGCGGCCACATCGATGCCGGCCCGGGGGGTTTCCGTGGGTGCCCGGCGGCTGAGCAGCTGGCAGGCCAGGGCGGCCCACGACGGGTCGGAATCCATGTGCGCCAGCTCGAGGCAGTACAGGCAGGGGCCGACCCCCGGCTCGACCAGCGGTCCGATCCGCACCTCGCTGTCGCTGAAGACCACGGGCAGGTGCGGGATGTCCCGGCGCAGCCAGCGCCCGTGCCGCTCCGGTTCTAGGGCGTAGTGACCCAGTACCACGGCCAGCCCGGTGCCGGGGTCGTCGGCCTTGGCCAGGGTCAGACCCAGGGTGCCGATCAGGGTGCGGATCAGGTCCGCCGTGAGCCCGCGCCCGTCGACGCAGATTCTGGGCGGCGGTGTCACGGCGACCGGTTCGGGAATCCGGGCCGGGCCCGGACCAGTCTCCGCGGTGACCAGAAGAGCCGGCCGCAGGGCGCGGAGCATCGCCAGGACGGCCTCGTCGGAGGCCCCGCCCTCACGCCCGATCATCAGGGCTCCGGAGCGGGGAACCCCCACGAACAGGGCCGCGAGCACCCGTTCGAGTCCCGGGCTCAGGGCGGTGATCAGGACCAACGGGCGGTCGACGCCGACCTGGATAATGTCGGGCGTGCGCCAGACGACCGGATACCGAGGGTCGAGTCGAAGTGTCATTCGGCGATGATGCCGCACTCGGCACGGGCCCGCGCGAGTCATCCACAGCCTCGTCCCACAGCCGCCGTTCAGCACGGCGCGGCCGTTTGCCCGATCCTCGGCGTCAGTCCAGCATTCGCCCCTAGGCTTTCGCCATGACGACGCAACGACGTGTACTTGTGACCGGCGCTACCGGGTATATCGGCGGCCGGCTCGTTCCCCTGCTGCTGGAAGCCGGCTACGACGTGCGCGTGCTCGTGCGCACACCCCAGAAGCTGAAGGATGTCCCGTGGGTCGAACAGGTGGAGGTCGCCGAGGGTGACCTCGGGGACCTGGCCAGTGTGCGGTCTGCCGTCGCCGGGGTCGATGTGCTCTACTACCTGGTGCACTCGATGGGCACCCGCGGCGACTTCGAGAGCACGGAACGCCTCGCGGCCACGAACGTGGCTACGGCCGCCGCCGCGGCCGGCGTCTCCCGCATCGTCTACCTGGGCGGGTTGCACCCGGACACCGAGGAGCTGTCCCAGCACCTGCGCTCCCGGGCAGAGGTCGGCCGCATCCTGGTGGAGTCCGGTGTGCCGACAGCAGCCCTCCAGGCCGGGGTGGTCATCGGCTCCGGCTCCACGTCCTTCGAGATGATCCGGCACCTGACCGACGTTTTGCCGTACATGCCGGCGCCGCAGTGGGTGCGCAACAAGATCCAACCGATCGCCGTGCGTGACGTGCTCTACTACCTCGTCGCGTCGGCGGAGCTTCCCGCCGACGTCAACCGAACCTTCGACATCGGCGGCCCCGACGTGCTGCGTTACGGCCAGATGATGAACGGCTACGCCCTCGAGGCCGGCCTGCGCCAGCGCCCCATCGCGTCCCTGCCCGTGTTCACGCCCTGGCTCGCATCGCAGTGGGTCAATTTGGTCACGCCCATCCCGCGCAGCCTGGCCGTGCCGATCATCGCCAGTCTGCAGAACGACTGTGTGGTGCACGAGCGCGACATCGATCAGTACATTCCCCAGCCGAAAGAGGGCCTCACCGGTTATCGCACCGCCGTGCGCCTGGCCCTCGGCCGCATGCGCGACGGCGACGTCGAGACCAGCTGGCGGAACGCGTCGATCGCGGGCGCGTCGAGCAACCCGCTGCCCAGCGACCCCGAATGGGCCGGGCACCTCGTCTACACCGACCTCAAGGAAAAGCACACCGCCGCGAAGCCGGAAGACCTGTGGCGCGTGATCGAGAGCATCGGCGGTGACAACGGCTGGTACTCATTCCCGCTGGCCTGGGCTATCCGCGGCTGGATGGACAAGCTCGTCGGCGGGGTCGGCCTGCGCCGCGGCCGTCGCAACCCCGACCACCTGCATACGGGCGACGTACTGGATTTCTGGCGGGTCGAACGCATCGACACCGGCCGGTTCCTGCGTCTCCGTGCCGAGATGCGCGTTCCCGGCCGGGCGTGGCTGGAGATGACGGCGGATCCGGCGCCCGGCGGCGGCTCCGTGTACCGTCAGCGCGCCGTCTTCTTCCCACGGGGACTGGGCGGTCGGCTGTACTGGTTCGCGATCCTGCCCTTCCACGGCGTCATCTTCACCGGCATGGCCAACCGGATCACGGCGGCCGCCGTCGGGGAGGCGGCCGTCGGGGAGGCGGCCGTGACGAACGCGAACGCCACGACTGCCCCGAATGCCCCCGGATCGGGCCGGCCGGTCGCCGAGGGCGCCGCCTGAACGGTGAGTCGACCGAGGCTGACTCGACCGGGCCTGACTCGACCGGGCCTGACTCGACCGGGCCTGACCTGATCGGGCCTGACCTGATCGGGCCTGACCTGATCGGGCCTGACCTGATCGGGCCCGACCTGATCGGGCCCTGACCGCACCGGTGAAGACCGGGACCGCGACGCGGGATGAATCCGCGTTCAACCGCCCAGGCTTTCCGAGTCCGACACCCTGCAGCCACTCAGCCCGGAACGAAGTCCACGGCGATTCTGGCGCCCCGGACACGTACGTCGGTCAGGCCCGGCTGAGCCCGCGCGTGTGGCCAACTCAGGACATCCGCCGCCTGGGTCCGCCAGCCGCCGCAGACCAGTGCGGAACCTGCGCGGATGCCCGGCATGCCCCGAGCGGATCTCCTGAGTTGGCCACAACATCTGCCGGATATCTAACGGTAATTGCCCGAGGCGCCGCGTGTCTTGTGCGGCTCGGGCCCTGGCCGGGGCACCCGCCGCCCCGCCGGTGCTGACCCGCGTGCACTCGGTGCCCTCGGACCTGCTCGTGCGCGATGGCTCGTGCGCAGTGACGCGTGCGCAGTGACGCGTGCGCAGTGACTCGTGCGCAGTGACTCGTGCGCAGTGGCTAGTGCGTGGGAAGGTGCGCAGAGATCTGCTCGTCGGGCTCGAGTTCCGGCTGGCGCTCACGGAAGAGATTGAGCTGGCGCTGGCGGTATTCGCCGACCAGGCTCGTGATGTCGTGGTGTTCGGTGTGGCCGGGGAGGTTCGGGAGGGATGCAGATTCTGAAGTCAATGGGAAAACCAATTCGTCTCGGGGGGAACGACCGATGCCCGGATTTGGAGCATTCAGAGACGCTAATTGATTCCACCGGTGATGTCAACGCGGCGGGTGCCGCAGGCGTCAGCCTCGGTTGTTGTTGAGTTCGAAGACCTTGAGCAGCTCCGCGATGGCGGTCTCCCGAGCCTCGCCCCCGGCCTCGAACATCTCCGTCACGTGTGTTTGCAGGTGATTGTCCACCAGGAGCTTGTTGAGCGAGCCGAGCGACTTCTGGATCGACAAGGACTGCGTGAGGATGTCGATGCAGTAATCCTCGTTCTCGATCATCTTCTCCAAACCGCGCATCTGACCCTGGAGGATGCGGGCACGGTGCAGGGCACGCCGTTTGATGTCGTCAATCATGGGTTTACAGTACCGCAATTTCGAATACCCCGGAGGGGTACTCTGCCTTCTGTCGGTGACGTCACTATCGTGTGCGACCACCTCGGCACCATGCCCGACGTCGTCCGGCTGTCCCGACGTTGAGTAGAGTGAACGCATGCGTCGTGCGCTCATCCTCATGCTCACAGCCACACTCGGAGCATTCGCGCTGCTCGGCCTGTCCGGCCCGCCTTCGCGGTAGCCGGCCCGGTGCGGGCGTCGTCCGCAGTGTCGGCGGGCGTCGAGGACTTCACCTTCGACTCGTGGCACTCGGACTTCCGGCTGTTGCTCACCGGCGACGGGCACTCGCGCCTCACCACCACCGAGACGATCGTGGCCCGGTTCCCGGAGACCGACCAGAACCGCGGCATCCTGCGTGCCATCCCCACCCATTACGACGGACATCCGACCGACCTGGAACTGGTCAGCGTCACCGACGAGAACGGGCGGCAGCGCGACGTCGAGACCGAAACCACCAGCGAAGACGGCGGAGACCAGTTCCTGGCGGTGACGATCGCCACCGATGGCTTCGTGCATGGCGCGCAGACCTATGTCATCACCTACGAACAGGTCGACGTCACGCTCGACCCGGAGGATGCCTCGATCCAGGAGTTCTACCGCGAGGTCAACGGCACCGGCTGGGCCCAGTCGTTCGGCGCTGTGTCCGCCACCCTCACCGTCGACTCGGTGGTTGCGCCTCGGCTCACCGGGGCTGCCGCCTGCCATCAGGGCACCGGCGATTCGTCGGAACCCTACGCCTCGCTGACGACGGATGCCGTGGGCGAGGCCGTCACGATCGACGTCACCGCCGGGGCACTCGGCCCGGCCGAGGGGCTCACTCTGGCCGTCGGGTTCGAGCCCGGTACCTTCGTGCCCCGCGACCAGTCGTTCACGGCGAACCCGTTCCCGGGTATCGGCCTCGCAGCGGCCCTGATCGGCCTGCTCGGCGCCGGTCTCGCCGTCGTCTCCCGGGCCACCCGCTGGCGGAACGCACCGGGTCGGCCGACTGTCGTCGCCGAGTATCTGCGGCCGCGGGGTGTCAACCTGCTCGTGGCGGGAAACGTGATGCGCACGAGCGCCAGGGCCATGACCGCCCAGTTGCTCAGCTTCGCTGTGCGTGGCAATGTGCGGGTCCTGGAGGGGGAGGG
This sequence comes from Cryobacterium sp. TMT2-15-1, assembly GCF_004402345.1. NCBI lineage: Bacteria > Bacillati > Actinomycetota > Actinomycetes > Micrococcales > Microbacteriaceae > Cryobacterium > Cryobacterium sp. TMT2-15-1. The sequence continues at coordinate 19,333 of NZ_SOGD01000012.1, forward strand.
CACAAAGCACTACCTGCTTGAGCTGCTGCACACTCGAGACCTCGACCCGGCCGAAGAGGCGGTGCTCCGGCTGCTGTTCCCGGGGCAGCCGGGGCAGGTGCTGAAGCTGTATGAGGACCTGCTGCCGTTCGCGGTGCTGTTCGGTCAGGAGAAGGAGTGGGCCCAGGTTCTCGGTGACTACTACGCCCGGAGTGACGCGCAGCCTGACTGGTACGCTGAGTCCGCTCCGTTCAACCCGGTCTGGTTCGCCGCCGGGCTGAGCTCGTTCACGAGCTCCACCTCGGCCTCCTGGTCGGGAAGCGCGTCGAGTTCCTCCAGTTCCGGTTCGGGTGGAGGTGGCTCGGTCGGCGGCGGTGGCGGCGGCGGCGGAGGAGGAGGAGTCTGATGGGCACCCCGGTCGAACCCACAGTCACACGTTCCGCTCTGGCCCCCGGTCTGCTCGGGGCGGTTATCCTACTCGGCGGGCTCGCGCTGCTGGACTCCGAAAGCTTCATCATCATCCGTTACGCGGTCAGTATCCTCGCGATGATCCTCTGCGTCTTCGCCATCCAGGCGAGAGCCTGGCTGTGGCTGATCGGTCTCGTGCCGATCGCGGTGCTGTGGAACCCGATCGTGGTCATCGACCTGTCCGGCCAGGGCTGGGTGTCCGCCCAGTTCATCGCTGCGCTGGTCTTCATCCTCGTCGGGGTCGTCACCAAGGTGCCGGTGCATCGGGATTGACCAGCGGGCGTAGACTAAATTCGCGCCGAAAAAGCCCGATTACCGTCTTGACCGTGCCGCTGCATCCCAAATGCCGGTGGCGCAAATAGGGTTGGCACGTTGCTCGATTCAGGCTTCGACGTATCGATCGCACCGGTGTCCACGGATGCCGCACCACGTCGAGCACGGCCTTTGTCTGCTGTGCTGCTGTGAAGTTGGAGAAGAATGGCTTACACCCGCCACCAGGCCGCTGGTTCGAACAACCGTGTTGCCGCCGGAGGTCGCGCTCGGCAGCGACCTCGTTCCCGCGACGATGACGCCCCCATCATTCCCATCCTCGCCCGCAAGGTGCGCGAGGTGGAGGCGAAGGCGCAGATCGGCGCCAAGCTGGGCCCGACCAACCGCACCAAGTACCAGGTCATCGCGCTGCTCATGCGTGAGGAACGCGCCCGGGTCAAGGGCGACAAGGACCTCACCGACGCGAACCGCGCGGAGCTGCTGAAACGCCTCGACGGCATCGCCCAGATCCTGGCGAAGACCGCGGCCCGCGACACCAGCCTGATCACCCTGCTGGAACCGGATGCCGGCGTGTCCACGGTCGCGCAGCGGTTCCGCCGCGACTGGCTGCTTGAGTCCGGTGCCGAACTCACCCCCGACGAACTGATCATCACCCGCGAGCCCGAGGCCAAACCGGAAATTCCGGTCAATCAGGTCATCCCTCAGTCGGTCAAGGCCCGCCAGCTCGCCAACCCGTTCCTCGCGCCCGATTTCAGCGCCGCGACGGCCCAGCCGGTCGTCTCCGGCCGTCGCCTGGCCAACTGGGAACTCATCGGCCCGCTGTTCAAATCCTTCGAGTATGGTTCCGGTGGTCAGGCCGCCAGCATGGACCTGCCCGAGGCACCCCGCGTCGACCGGCTCTCGCCTCGCGGCATGGAGCTGATGCGCCACCAGGCCCGGTTCGTCGAAAGCGCGCGCCTGGGCCACCGCAGCTACCTGCTCGCCGACGAGCCGGGGCTCGGGAAGACGGCGCAGAGCCTGCTCGCGGCATCCGTCAGCGGGGCCTACCCGCTGCTGGCCATCGTTCCCAACGTCGTCAAGATGAACTGGGTGCGCGAGGTCGAACTGTGGACGCCGAACCGCCGAGCCACCGTCATCCACGGCGACGGCGACACGCTCGACGCCTTCGCCGATGTGGTCATCGTCAACTACGACGTGCTCGACCGGCACCGCACCTGGCTGGGCACCCTGGGCTTCAAGGGCATGGTCGTCGACGAGGCGCACTTCATCAAGAACCTGCAGTCGCAGCGCTCCAAGCACGTGCTGGCCCTGGCTGAGCAGATCCGGCGCCGCACGCCCGGCGGCAACCCGCTGCTGATGGCTCTGACCGGAACTCCGCTGATCAACGACGTCGACGACTTCCGTGCGATCTGGCAGTTCCTCGGTTGGCTCGACGGCGACAAGCCAGCCCCCAGACTCATGCAGAAGCTCGAAGCGATCGGGCTGACCCCGGCCGACTCCGGGTTCTACAGCGCCGCGCGAGCCGCGGTGATCGACCTCGGCATCGTGCGCCGTCGCAAGGTCGACGTCGCCGCCGACCTGCCGGCCAAGCGCATCGCCGACATCCCGGTCGAGCTGGATGACGACCTCGGTCGCTCCATCCGCCAGGCCGAGCGGGAGCTCGCCGCCCGCCTGGTCACCCGGTACCACTCCCTCGTCGCCGCCCGCCATCAGGGCCAGACGCCGCCCGTCCTCGACGGCGAGCAGCGGGCCGCCTTCATCCGCGCGGTTGCCCACGCCGAACTCGAGGAGTCGAAGGGGCAGACGACCGGTGAGAACGTCTTCACCATGGTGCGCAAGATCGGCCAGGCCAAGGCCGCCCTCGCGGCGGACTACGCCGTGCAGCTGGCGCACTCGGTGGGCAAGGTCGTGTTCTTCGCCAAGCACATCGACGTGATGGATGCCGCCGAAGACATCTTCGCCAAGCGCGGCCTGCGCACGGTCTCCCTACGCGGCGACCAAAGCGCACTGGCCCGCCAGGCCGCCATCGACTCCTTCAACGATGACCAGGGGGTGGCCGTGGTGGTCTGTTCCCTCTCTGCCGCCGGAGTCGGCGTCAACCTCCAGGCCGCCTCCAACGTCGTGCTCGCCGAGCTCAGCTGGACTGCCGCCGAGCAGACACAGGCCATCGACCGGGTGCACCGCATCGGCCAGGACGAGCCGGTCACCGCGTGGCGGATCATCGCCGCCCACACCATTGACGCGCGCATCGCCGAACTCATCGGCAGCAAGCAGGGCCTCGCGGCCCGCGCCCTGGACGGCGCCGTCGACGAGATCTCGTCCGCAGATTCCGTGCAGGCCAGCGCCCTGATCTACCTGCTGACCCTGGCGCTCGACGGGGAGTTGTAGAACGCGCCCCTCACCGGCGTGGATTTGAACCGGGCCTCGTTTGGGGTCCATCATTGAGTGGCGGCGGTGTGGGCGCCAATCTGATCACTTGTGCAACAAGGAGCAACGACAAATGAAAATTGGTATCCTCACCAGCGGCGGAGACTGCCCCGGCCTGAACGCGGTTATTCGCGGTTCCGTCCTTAAAGGCATCCGCGTCCTCGATGCCGAATTCGTCGGCATTCGCAACGGCTGGAAAGGCCTGGTCGAGGGCGACTTTATGACTCTGGACCGGCACAGTGTGCGCGGTCTCTCGCGTCAGGGTGGCACCATCCTCGGCAGCTCCCGCACGAACCCGTTCGAGGGTGAAAACGGCGGCCCCATTAACATTCAGAAGACGATGGACGCGGAAGGAATCGACGCGATCATCGCCATTGGCGGCGAAGGCACCCTCACCGCGGCACGCCGACTGACGGATGCCGGACTCCAGATCGTCGGCGTTCCCAAGACCATTGACAACGACCTCGAAGCCACCGACTACTCATTCGGCTTCAACACCGCCGTCGAGATCGCCACCGAGGCCATCGACCGACTGCGCACCACGGCCGAATCCCACGGCCGCTGCATGATCGTCGAGGTCATGGGTCGCCACGTGGGCTGGATTGCCCTGCACTCCGGCATGGCCGGCGGCGCCCACGCCATCCTGATCCCGGAGCAGCCCCAGACCATCGAGCAGATCTGCGACTGGGTCATGCACGTGCGCGACCGCGGCCGCGCACCCGTGCTCGTCGTCTCCGAGGGCTTCAAGCTCGCCGGCATGGAGGAGGCGCTCTCGACCAAGGGCCTCGACGCGTTCAACCGCCCCCGCCTCGGCGGCATCAGCGAGATGATCGCTCCGATGATCGAGGAGCGAACGGGCATCGAGTCCCGCGCCACCGTCCTCGGCCACACCCAGCGCGGCGGCGCTCCGTCGGCCTACGACCGGGTGCTCGCCACCCGCCTCGGCATGGCGGCCGTCGACGCCGTCTACGCCGGCCAGTGGGGCTCCATGGTTTCCCTGCGTGGCACCGACATGGAAATCGTCAGCATCGCGGACGCGACCATTGGTCTGAAGACCGTGCCGCAGGCGCGCTACGACGAGGCCGCGGTGCTGTTCGGCTAAACCCGCACCAAGAGCGGAGGGGTTCCGGATCGATTTCCGCCGATGGGCGGAGGTTGAACCGGAACCCCTCCGCTCGTTCCCGGACCGACTCAGGCGAGTTTGGCCTGAACCTGCGCCAGCGACGGGTTCGTAGCGCTGGAGCCGTCCGGGAAAAGGACTGTCGGAACCGTGCGGTTGCCGTTGTTCAGGCTCATCACTAGCTCGGACGTGCCGTCGACCTCCTCCACGTTGATCTCGGTGTAGGCGATGCCGGCCTTGACCAGCTGGGTCTTCAGGCGGGTGCAATAGCCGCACCAGGTCGTCGTGAACATGGTTATGGTTCCGGATTCCGGCACAAAGTTCATAACTGGAGCCTAACAAACCGGCCTGGACGGGAGCCGGACCGTACCTCGTTACCATTGGTGCATGTCTCTTCCCCAGGTCTGCGTGGGCTACCTCACCCGCCGTTCTCCATCGGGGGACCTGCAAGTGCTGCTCGGCCGCAAGAAGAAAGGACTGGGTCGGGGCAACATCGTCGGCCTGGGCGGCAAGCTCGAGCCGGGGGAGTCCGCCGTGGAAGCGATGGTGCGGGAGATCGAGGAGGAGTCCGGCCTGGTCGTGGCGGCATCCGCCCTGACGCCGTTGGGTCTGCTGACGTACCTGTTTCCGCACCGGGAGGCCTGGAGCCAGGAATCGAGCGTGTTCGTCTGCACGCAGTGGAGCGGTACCCTGCGCGAGTCCGACGAGCTGAACCCGGTCTGGTTCGACGTGGCCGCACTACCGGTGGACGAGATGTGGGACGACGCCCGGCACTGGCTACCGGGGGTGCTCGCCGGCATTCCGGTGCGGGCCACCTACACCTTCGGCCCCGACTTGGCCACGGTGGTCGACCCGGTTTGAATTGACCTGCTTCCCCAAGAGTGTCAGGCTTATCACCGCGGTGCAGCTTGAGATAACCCCGGCTGTCGTACACCCAGAGGAAGACCCCGGTGGATTTCACCCTGATCGTAGCGCTTGTGATTGCGCTCGCACTGATTTTCGACTTCACCAACGGCTTCCACGACACCGCGAACGCGATGGCAACCCCCATTGCGACCGGCGCCATGCGCCCGAAGGTCGCGGTGGGACTCGCCGCCATCCTGAACCTGGTCGGGGCTTTCCTCTCCACTGAGGTCGCCAGGACCATTTCCGGCGGCATTATCAACACGGATGACGCCGGAGTTCAGATCACTCCCGAGATCATCTTCGCGGGCCTGATCGGCGCCATCGTCTGGAACCTCATCACCTGGCTGCGTGGCCTGCCGTCCAGCTCGAGCCACGCCCTGTTCGGCGGACTCATCGGCGCGACGATCATCGGCGTCGGCTCGCAGGCGGTCGCCTACGACGTCGTGCTGGCCAAGGTCATCCTGCCGGCCCTGATCGCCCCGCTCACGGTGGGTATCGTCGCCTACCTCGCCACCCGGCTCGCCTACTTCATCACCCGCCGGGACTCCGGCAAGGCGGATGGCCGGGGCGGCTTCCGCTACGCGCAGATCGTCTCCTCGTCGCTCGTTGCCCTCGCACACGGCACCAATGACGCCCAGAAGACCATGGGCGTCATCACCCTCACCCTGATCGCCGGCGGGATGCAGGCCGTGGGCACCGGCCCGCAGCTGTGGGTCATCACCACCTGCGCGATCGCGATCGCGATCGGCACGTACACCGGCGGCTGGCGAATCATCCGGACCATGGGTCGCGGCCTCACCGACATCAAGCCGGCCCAGGGCTTTGCTGCGGAGACCAGCACCGCGGCCACCATCCTCGCGTCCAGCCAACTCGGCTTCGCGCTCTCCACCACGCAGGTCGCGTCCGGGTCGGTGATCGGCTCGGGTCTGGGCCGCCGCGGCTCGACCGTGCGCTGGGGCATGGCCGGCCAGATCGCGCTCGGCTGGGTGCTCACCCTGCCGGCGGCGGCCATCATGGGTGCCTTCGCGGCCGGACTCGCCCTGATCGGACCGATGGGCATCGTGCTCGACCTGGTGATCGGTTCCCTCGTCGTCGCCGTGCTGTTTCGCCGGTCCCGCCAGAGCCGGGTCACGCACGACAACCTGCATGACATCGACGACGCCGGGCGGGTCGTGAAGATCCGGAAGACCCCCCGCAAGGCCGCCCGCACGGCCTCTCACAAGGATCGGAAGAAGGTCGCGCTGTGATCGATTGGTCTGCGTTCCTGGTCGTCGCGCTCGCTTCGCTCGTCTCGTCCGCGGTCGTGGTGAGCCTGTATTCGCTTGGCCTGCGGTTGCTCACCACCGCAGGCCGCGTTCCCGTGGTCGAACCGGCCGAATTCACGGGAGCCATCACCGTGCTCACCCCCAAGCGCGCGGCCAAGGAGGCCAAGCGCGCGCGCAAGGCCGCCGCCGGTCCACTGAGCCCCCTGCAGAAGCAGATCGCCCTGGTGGGTGCCTACGCCTGTTTCGGGCTCTGCAGTGCGGCCGTGCTCTCAGGTGTCTACCTGATTGTGCCGGCCCTGCACCGCTGACCGGCAGCGCCCCTGTTCCGCTTCCCTCGCAGCGTTCCGAGCCGTAACGTGCGCTCTCGGTCGCCGCGCGGTAGCCGCGCCGCTGCGCTGGTGGCGCTGCACGCGCGCAACGCCGGATGCCTGCGCGACCCAGTCCGTCAGGTTGGCGGCGCACCCTGTGGAGCGGGGCGCACGGTGGAACGTGCGCCGCGAGCCACTACGTGCTTTGCGAGCCAGAACGTGCGCCGTCGCGGAGGGCTGCGGATGCTACCGTGCGGTGCCGCGCACCCGGGCCACCCACGTCATCAGGTGGTAGATCACAATGGCGGCGACCGTGCCGAGCGCGATGCCGTTGAAGCTGAGGGTGCCGGCCGAGAAGGTGTAGTCGGCGATGCCGATGATCAGCGCGGTGGCCGCGGTGAACTGGTTGACCGGCTTGCTGAAGTCGACCTTGTTGTCGAGCCAGATCTTCACGCCGATGATGCCGATCAGGCCGTAGAGGGCCGTGGTGACACCGCCGAGCACGCCCGCCGGGATCGTGTTGATGACCGCACCGATCTTGGGGGAGAGCCCGAGCAGCACGGCGGTGATGCCCGCGACCCAGTAGGCGGCCGTGGAGTAGATGCGGGTGGCCGCCATGACGCCGATGTTCTCGCCGTAGGTGGTGGTGCCCGATCCGCCGCTGAAGCCGGCGAGCATCGTGGCCAGGCCGTCGGCCATCAGGGCGCGACCCGTGAAGCGGTTCACCTTCACATCCGTCATCTGGGCAACGCCCTTGATGTGGCCCACATTCTCGGCCACCAGCACGAGCACGACCGGTAGGAAAGCCGGCAGCACGCCCAGAGCGGCGGACGGATCCGCGAACGGGTTCATCGCCGCGGTGAACGGGGGCAGGCCGATCCAGGCCGCCCCGCCCACCTCGCTGAAGTCGACCTCGCCGGCCACCACGGCAGCCACATAGCCCACGATCACGCCGATGAAGATGGACAGCCGGCCCAGGATGCCGCGGAACACCACGGTCGAGAGGATCACGGCAAGCAGGGTGATCATCGCGGTGAGCGGGGCCAGCTCGAAGTTCGACTTGGCGACGGGTGCAAGGTTGAGGCCGATCAGGGCGACGATGGCCCCGGAGACGACGGGTGGCATCAAAGCGTCGATCCAGCCGGTGCCGGTGAGCTGCACGATCAAACCGATCAGGGCCAGGAGTAGGCCGACGATGATGATGCCGAACAGGGCGCTGCCCATGCCCGCGCTCGCGGTCGCGGCGGTGATCGGCGCGATGAACGCGAACGAGGAGCCGAGGTAGCTGGGCAGCTTGTTGCGCGTGATGACCAGGAAAAGCAGGGTGCCGATGCCCGAGAAGAGCAGCGTCGTGCTGGGCGGGAATCCCGTGAGCAGCGGTACCAGGAAGGTGGCACCGAACATGGCGACGACGTGCTGGGTGCCGATCCCGATGGTCAGCGGCCAGTTCAGGCGCTCGCCGGGGCCGACGACATCCGTGGCTCCGACCGTTTTTCCGTCACCGTGCAGGGTCCAGGGCAGAGCCATGTGTATCTCGTTTCCGTGTCGTACGTAATCCCGATGGTAGTGAACAATTAAGATCGGACGGTGAGACCATCCGTTCAGCCTGCCCAAGCAGAGCCACTCTCGGTGCGGATTGAGACCGGCTTGCTGCACGGAATCCGGGTGCGCGGGGTGCGCCAGTGGCGCGGGATTCCTTACGCGGCCGCCCCCGTGGACGAGCTCCGATTCCGTGCCCCGCAGCCGGCCGCGCCTTGGCCGGGCGAACGGGATGCAAGCACTTTCGGCCCGGTCGCCACTCAGAGCCACCGCGGCCAGTTCATCGGCGCGAAACCGACGATCCCGCAGGGTGAGGACTGCCTCAACCTCAACGTGATCGCTCCCGACGAACCGGTCGACCCGCGGATGCTGCGGCCCGTCATGGTCTTCATCCACGGCGGCGCCTACAGTGTCGGGTCCTCGCGGGAGGTGCCCCGGCAGGGTGAGGGGCTCGTGCGGCGCGGCGGCATCGTCTACGTCAGCTTCAACTACCGGCTGGGGGCGCTCGGCTACCTCGACTTCAGCCGGTACTCGACCGCGGAGCATGCGTTCGAGAGCAACCTCGGGCTGCGCGACCAGGTGGCTGCGCTCGGCTGGGTGCGGCGCAACATCCGCGCGTTCGGCGGCAACCCGGATGCCGTCACACTCTTCGGCGAATCGGCCGGAGGCAACGCCGTGACCACCCTGATGACCGTCCCGGCCGCCACCGGACTCTTCCAGCGCGCGATAGCGCAGAGCGCCCCGCCGAACGCCGTCTATGCCCCCGATGTCACCACCGAGTGGGCAGCGGACTTCGTGCGGCTCCTCGCCCGGCGCACCGGGCAGGCCGACCCGACGAACTCGACCAACACGGCGGCGGATGCCGCTGCCCTGCTTCTGCAGGCCGACCCGGCACATCTGGCCGAGGCCACGAGCGACCTGACCCGGCGCGCCCCGGACCGGTACCCCGGGACGATCCCGCTCTCGCCTGTGATCGACGGCGACTTCCTGCCCGAACGACCTCTCGACGCCTTCCGCGACGGCCGCGCCCACCGGATTCCGCTGATCATCGGCACCAACTCGCGGGAAGGGTCGCTGTTCAGCGGGCGCATCGACATCCTCGCCACGACGCCCGGGCGCATCCGCGCCGTGTTCGCGAACACCAAAAAGAAAGCTCGAACGCGCCTGCGGGCGCAGTACCCCGGGATACCCGCGCTGCGGCCCGCACTCGATTTCGGTGGTGATTTTTCGTTCTGGTACCCGAGCGTGCGCGTGGGCGAACGGCACTCCCGGTATGCCCCGGTGCGCTTCTACCGCTTCGATGCCGCGCCGCGCCTGGTGCGCTTGATGGGGCTCGACGCCACGCACGGCCTCGAGCTGTTCCCGCTGTTCGACCGGCTCGACGGCTGGTTCGGCCGCGGCATGACCGCGCTCGGCGGTCGCCGCGACTTCCAGAGGATCGGTGTCCGGATGCAGGGTTGGTGGCTCAGTTTCGCCGCCTCCGGGGTGCCGGATGCGGCCTGGCCGCTCTACGACGAGGCCGAGCGCCTGACCCTGGTCATCGACGCCGTCGACCGTGTCGAGTCCGACCCGCGTGGGGACCGCCGCCGGGCCTGGGACGCCTTCGTGCCGCACATCTGAGCCCGGCGTGCCACAGCCCGGCAGCCCGCCGGTTGCCTCCGCCGGCCGTCCCCGCGCAGCCCCGCGGAATCGGCGCGCGCTCCGGGGCCGTAAACTGAGGAACTGAGAATCAGCTGAGTCGGACACCAGGAGCACCCCATTTCTGAAACAGAGACCCACACGTCATCCACGCCTGCCCCGAAGCCGGACACCCCGGCGGGCACGAACCCAGGGGTCAAAGCCCGGATCGATCGGTACTTCGAAATCACCCGGCGCGGCTCCACCTACGGCCGGGAGGTCCGCGGCGGTCTGGTGACGTTCGTCACGATGGCCTACATCGTGATCCTCAACCCGCTCATCCTCGGCGGCTTCAGCGCCGACCAGGCCGCGGTCGACGTGGCCGGCGGATGGCTGCCCAACGGCCAGGTTGCCGCGGTCACCGCCCTCACCGCCGGCGTCATGACCATCCTGTTCGGCGCGGTCGCCCGGCTTCCATTCGGTTTCGCCGCTGGCCTGGGCATCAACTCCTTCCTGGCCGTGAGCGTCGTCGGCCAGGTGACCTGGCCGGAGGCCATGGGCCTCGTGGTCATCAACGGGCTCATCATCGTGCTGCTCGCCTCCACCGGCCTACGCGAGCTCATTTTCAACGCCGTGCCGCGCCAGTTGAAGATCGCCATCACGGTCGGCATCGGCCTGTTCATCGCCTTCATCGGCCTGGTCGACTCCGGCTTCGTTCGCGCGAGCGGCGCCGCGTCGCCGCCCGTGCAGCTCGGCGACAACGGCTCCGTCGTGAGCCTGCCGACCGCCGTGTTCGTGCTCGGCCTGATCATTCTCGGCATTCTGGTCGCCCGAAAGGTGAAGGCGGCCCTCCTGATCGGAATCGTCGCCACCACGCTGATCGCGGTGGTCCTCGAGGCGATTTTCAAGGTCGGGCCGTCATTCGGGCAGAACCCCGACGGTTGGAACCTGAACGCGCCGGTACTGCCGACCTCCATCGTCTCGCTGCCCGACCTGAGCCTCGTCGGACAGGTCAGCTTCGGCGCCTTCGACCGGATCGGCATGCTGGCCGCGTCGATGCTCGTTTTCACGCTCGTCTTCACGAACTTCTTCGACGCCATGGGCACCATGACCGGCCTGGCCAGCGAGGCCGATCTGGCCGACGCGAAGGGCAACTTCCCGCGCCTGAAATCCGCCCTGATCGTCGAGGGCGTCGGCGCCGTCGTCGGCGGGGCCACCTCTGCCTCATCGAACACGGTGTTCATCGAGTCCGGTGCCGGCATCGGCGAGGGTGCTCGCACGGGACTGGCCAACATCGTCACGGGACTGCTGTTCCTCGCGGCCATGTTCTTCACCCCGCTCACCCAGATCGTGCCGCTCGAGGCGGCCGCGGCCGCCCTCGTGATCGTCGGCGCGATGATGGTGTCCCAGATCCGGTTCATCGACTTCACGGAGTTCTCCATCGTGCTACCGGTGTTCCTCACGATCATCGTGATGCCGCTGACCTACTCGATCGCCAACGGAATCGGGGCCGGCTTCATCACCTGGGTGCTGGTGCGTTCGTTCTCGGGGAAGGCGCGCGAGATCAGCCCGTTGCTCTGGGTGGTCGCGGCCGGCTTCCTGGTCTTCTTCGTGCGCGGCCCGATCGAGGTTCTGTTCGGCGCGTGAGCGCGTGACCGCCCCCGGCCCGATTCGGGGGCTAACCCCATGGGTGCCAGAACGGATGCTCCGTAGTGTCGTGGGGAGAGCGGCATCCGTCGCTCCCCATCGAAACGGAGAACCACCCATGTCAACCATCGCTCCCGACCAGGCCACGGTCTACACTGCCGAGCCCGTACCCCCGCGGAGCAGCACCCTGGCCGTGTCGAGCCTCGTGCTCGGCCTCGTGTCGATCGTCGCCGGCTGGACCTTTCTCGTGCCCATTGCCGGCCTGGTCGTCGGCATCCTCGCCCTTGGACGGGAACCGCAGGCGCGCACCCTGGCGATCTGGGGCATCGTGCTCAACGCCGTGCTGCTGGCCGGCTCGCTGCTGCTCGTGCTGCTGGCGCTGGCCCTCGGCCTGCTGGCGCTGCCGTTCGCGTTCTTGATCTGACCTCGATCTGGCCCGGCGTGGCCTCGCGCTACTCCAGGAAGCCGCGCAGGAGCAGGGCGGTGCCGGCCAGGTGCTCGGCCATCGCCTGCGCGGCGGCGTCGGGCCGACCGGTCAGGATCGCGGTCACGATCTGCTCGTGCTGCCGGTCCGAGTGTGCGATGTTCGGGCCGAGTGACGGGATGTTGTCGAGCAGTTCGTTGACCCGCATCCGCACTTCAGCCAGCAGCGGCACGAGCGACGGTGAGCCGGCCAGCTCGCCGATGGTGAGGTGCAGCCTGGAGTCCAGCCGGCGGTAGTCCTCGCCGGTGGCGCCGATCGAGTCGGCAAGGCTGTTCCACAGCACTTCCCGTTCGCCGGGCGACAGAGTGCGCGCGGCGGCATGCCGGGCGGCGCCCTCCTCCAGGATTTCCCGGAGCGCGAGCGCGTCCTCGATCTCTGCCACGGAGATGTCCCGGCGCGCCGGTAGTCCACGCTCGTGGCCTCGGCCGGGCGTCTGCTGGGGCAACGAATCGTTGACGAAGGTGCCGCCGTAGCGGCCGCGTCGGGAGACCAGATAGCCGGCCTCGGCCAGGGACGCGATCGCATCCCGCAGCGTGTCCCGACTCACGGCGAGCATGGCGGCAAGTTCACGTTCGGCCGGCAGTCGTGCGCCGGGCGCGATCAGCCCCAGCCGCACGGTCTGCAGCAGCCGCTGCACGGTTTCCTCGAAGGCGTTGCCACTGTGCACGGGGCGCAGCAGCAGGCCACTGTCGAGCCCGGGCTGTTCGTCGTCGATCACTGTTCTGGTCCTGGCTCCTGGTCGGACTTCCAGTCCATCACGGTTTCCGCACCCTCCCGCACCGCTACATCGGCGTCACGTAGGCCGAGCTGATGCCGCCGTCGACCAGGAACGTGGAGCCCGTGATGAACGAGGAGTCATCGCTGGCCAGGAACGCGACAGCGGCCGCGAGCTCCTCGGGTTCCGCGAACCGGCCGACTGGGATGTGCACCAGCCGCCGGGCCGCGCGCTCCGGGTCCTTCGCGAATAGCTCTTGCAGGAGCGGGGTGTTCACCGGGCCGGGGCACAGTGCGTTGACCCGGATGCCCTGGCGCGCGAACTGCACGCCCAGCTCGCGGCTGAGAGCGAGCACGCCGCCTTTCGAGGCGGTGTAGGAGATCTGACTGGTCGCGGAGCCGAGCACGGCCACGAACGAGGCCGTGTTGATGATCGACCCGCGGCCCTGCTTCACCATGTAGCGCAGGGCGGACCGGCAGCACAGGTACACCGACTTCAGGTTGACGTCCTGCACCCGTTGCCAGGCCGGCAGCTCGGTCGTCTCGATCGAATCGTCGTCGGGCGGGGAGATCCCGGCATTGTTGAACGCGATGTCGACGGAGCCGTAGGTGAGATAGGCGGTGTCGAAGAGGGCGTTGACCTCGTCCTCGTCGGTGACATCAACCTTGACGTAGAGGCAATCGAGCTGGTCGGCGGCCGCGAGTCCCGCCGCTTCGTCGAGGTCGCCGATCACGACCGTTGCTCCTTCCGCGGCGAACCGTTTCGCCGTGGCCAGGCCGATGCCGCTGGCGCCGCCGGTGATCACGGCGACCCGGCCCGCGAGCCGCTGGGTGAGGTCGATGGGGGTGAGGGTGCTCATGCTGGCTCCTTGGGGTTCGTCGGGGGGTGTGGCGTCTAGTCGACTGCGATGAAGACGTTCTTGGTCTCGGTGAATGACAATGGGGCGTCCGGGCCCAGTTCCCGGCCAAGGCCCGACTGCTTGAAGCCGCCGAACGGAGTCGAGTAGCGCACGGAGGAGTGCGAGTTGACGGACAGATTGCCGGATTCCACGGCCCGCGCCACTCGGATCGCCCGGCCCACGTCGCGGGTCCAGATCGATCCGGAGAGGCCGTAGTCGGTGTCGTTGGCGAGGTTCACGGCGTCGTCCTCACCGTCGAACGGCAGCACGGTGACGACGGGTCCGAAGATCTCGTCGGTGACAGAGCGGTCCGTGCGGGAGTCCGGGGTGAGCACGGTCGGCGGGAACCAGAAACCCGGTCCGGTCGGAGCGCTGCCCCGAAAGGCCACGGGGGAGCCCTCCGGCACATAGGCCGAGACCGCGGCGTGGTGCGCGGCCGAGACGAGCGGGCCCATCTCGGTGCTCTCGTCGGCGGGATCGCCCACCCGCACACCGGCGACGGCCGGCTCGAGCAGCTCGAGAAACCGGTCGTAGACGCTCCGCTCCACCAGGATGCGGCTGCGGGCGCAGCAGTCCTGACCGGCGTTCTCGAACACCCCGGAGGGTGCGGTGGCGGCGGCCTTCTCCAGGTTGGAGTCGGCGAACACGATGTTGGCGCTCTTGCCGCCGAGTTCCAGGGTGACCCGTTTGACCTGGGCGGCGCAGCCGGCCATGATCCGCTTGCCGACATCCGTCGACCCGGTGAAGACGACCTTCCGCACCTGGGGGTGCGTCACGAACCGCTCGCCGACCACCGATCCGCGGCCGGGCAGCACCTGGAACAGCCCCTCGGGCAGGCCGGCCTCCCGGGCGAGTACGCCCAGTTGGATGCTGGAGAGTGGCGTCCACTCCGCCGGTTTCAGCAACACCGCGTTGCCAGCCGCTAGGGCGGGAGCGAAACCCCAGGCCGCGATCGTCATCGGGAAGTTCCACGGGGTGATGATGCCGACCACACCCAGCGGTTCCTGGAAGGTCACGTCGAGACCGCCGGATACCGGGATCTGCCGCCCGAAGAGTCGCTCGGGGGCGGCCGAGTAGTAGGTCAACACGTCGCGCACATGGCCGGCCTCCCAGCGCGCCTGCATGATCGGATGCCCCGAGTTGGCCGTCTCGATGCGGGCCAGGTTCTCCCGGTCCCCGTCCACGGCCTCCGCGAAGCGGCGCAGAACGGCAGCCTTGTCGGCCGGCGCCACCCGGGACCAGAGCCGCTGCGCGGCCACCGCCCGGGAGACGGCCTCATCGGTCGCATCCGTGTCGAGGTGTTCGACCACGGATACTGTGGTCTCGTCGGCCGGGTTGATCACGGTGTAGCTGCTCACAGGGAGGCCCTTTCCTGGTCGTGGTCGTGGTCATGGGTCGCCCGGTAGCGGGCGGCCGCGTCGACCAGGCCCGCGAAGAGACGTAGGTCGTCGTGCTGTTCTGGATGCCACTGCACGGCCAGCCCGAACGGGACGTCGGTGAGTTCCACGGCCTGCACGACCCCGTCGTGAGTGCGTGCGGACACGGTGAGTCCGGCGCCGATCCGGTCGATGGACTGGTGGTGGTAGACGGGAACGGGAAGCGGCACGTCCAGGGCGTCGAGCAGCCCGTGCAGCCGCGACTCGGGTTCCACGTGCACGTCCACGATCGTGAAGACGCCGCCGCCGGCCTGGTAACCGCCGTGGCCCACGACGTCGGGCAGGTGCTGGTGCAGGGTGCCGCCCTGTGCGATGTTGAGCATCTGGGCGCCGCGGCAGATGCCGAGCAGCGGCAGCTCCCGGTCGATGGCCCGGTGGATCAGCTCATGCTCCCAGGCGTCGCGGTCCCGCCGAGGCTCGTCGGTTTTCGTGTGGGCGGCCTGACCGTAACGCGCGGGATCGACGTCCTTGCCGCCGGTGATGACCAGGCCGTCGAGGCCGTCGAGCACCCGGTCGGCAATGGCCGCGTCCACGGGCTGCGGCGGCAGCAGCACGGCGATGCCGCCCGCGCGGATGACCGAGTCGAAATAGGCCTGGGGCAGGAAGGCGGCCGGCACGTCCCAGACACCGGTCTGGGACTGCTCGAGATAGGTGGTCAGGCCGATCACGGGGCGCAGGTCGGCACCGGGGCGCGGTGAGGTTCCGGGGTCAGAGGCGCTCAAAGCCGCGCACCCGCTCCCAGTCGGTCACCGCCGCGTCATAGGCTTCCAGCTCGATCCGCGCGTTGTTGAGGTAGTGATCGACGACCTCGTCGCCGAACGCCTCCCGGGCGACCGTGGATGTCGCGAACAGCGCGGTGGCCTCCCGCAGCGAGGCCGGAACCCGCTCGGCGCCGCTCTCGTAGGCGTTGCCGACGAAGACATCGTCCAGTTCGAGTTCGTTCTCGATGCCGTAGAGGCCGGCCGCGATCAGCGCGGCCACGGCCAGGTACTGGTTCACGTCGCCGCCGGGCACTCGGTTCTCCACCCGCAGGCCGAGGCCGGCCCCCACCACGCGCAGGGCGCACGTGCGGTTATCGAGCCCCCAGGCGATCGCTGTCGGCGCGAAACTGCCGCTGACATAGCGCTTATAGGAGTTGATGTTCGGCGCCGAGAACAGGGTCAGCTCGCGCATCACCGCGAGCTGGCCGGCGAGGAAGTGACGGAACAGCGTCGACATACCGTAATCGGCGTCCTTGTCGGCGAAGACCGCGGATCCGTCGGTGTCGCGCAGGCTGATATGGATGTGGCAGCTGTTGCCCTCCCGCTCGTTGAACTTGGCCATGAAGGTCAGGCTCTTGCCGTGGGCATCCGCGATCTCCTTGGCGCCGTTCTTGTAGATGGAGTGGTTGTCGCAGGTGGCCAGGGCGTCGGTGTAGCGGAACGCGATCTCCTGCTGGCCCAGGTTGCACTCGCCCTTGACGCCCTCGCAGTACATTCCGGCGCCGTCCATGGCGTTACGGATGTCCCGCAGTAACGGTTCCATCCGGGTGGAGGCGAGCAGCGCATAGTCGATGTTGTAGTCGCTGGCGGGGGTCAGGTCGCGGTAGCCCTTCTTCCACGCCTCCCGATAGCCGTCGTCGAAGACGATGAACTCCAGCTCGGTGCCGACATAGGGCACCAGCCCGCGGTCGGCCAGCCGGGCCAGCTGGGTTTTCAGGATCTGGCGCGGCGACGCCACGACGGGTGTCTTGTCGAGCCACTGCAGGTCCGCGGTGACGAGGGCGGCCCCGGGCAGCCAGGGCGCGCGTCGCAGCGTGGCAAGGTCGGGGATCATGGCCATGTCGCCGTAGCCGCGTCGCCAGCTCGACATCTCATAGCCGTCCACCGTGTTCATCTCCACGTCGACGGCCAGCAGATAGTTGCAGCACTCCGCGCCGTGGCCGGCCACGTCTTCCAGGAAGAGCCGCGCGGAGACCCGCTTGCCCACCAGTCGCCCCTGCATATCGGTGAATGCGACGACGACCGTGTCGATGTCGCCGCCGCGAACCAGGGAGGTGAGGTCCTCGAGCGAGAGATTTCCGGAGCGGGGTGTCATCAACTTCTCCTCATCGAGCCGGTCAAAGGGTGAACATTCGACCATTAGACCACAGATCGAGCGCGGTGTAACGGCCAATTTTTGTTCCGCTCGACTCAGTAATCGGGACGTAAAGGTATGTACAAGCCACCATTGGAGCCCTATAGTCATGCCAACGTAAACTCCCGGAGTTGCCGCTCGTTCGCTGAGGTGTGCAACCAGAGCGCAAAGGAATCCAGGATGTCCAAAGACACCTTGAACGTCTCGGGCGTGACCTACACGACGGCAGAGGCAGGGTACTTCGAGAAACGCAAGCTCCGCCGCAGCGCCGGGATCTGGGGGCTGTGGGGCCTCGCCGTCGCCGCGGTCATCTCCGGCGATTTCTCGGGCTGGAATTTCGGCATCGATTTCGCCGGGTTCGGCGGAATGCTGATCGCCTTCGCCCTCTTGATCGTCATGTACTACGGCATGATCTTCGCGATCGGGGAGATGGCGTCGGCCATGCCGCACACGGGCGGCGCCTATTCGTTCGCCCGGGCGGCGCTCGGGCCCTGGGGCGGTTTCGTCACCGGCCTGGCCGAGACCATCGAGTATGTCGCGACCACCGCGGTGATCGTGTACTTCTCGGCGTCCTACGCCGACGGCATCACGAGTGAACTGCTCGGAGTCTCACTGCCCGCCTGGGCATGGTGGGCCATCCTCTACGCCGTATTCATCGGCCTGAACTCGGCCGGCGCCGCGATCTCATTCAAATTCGCGATCGTGGTCTCGATCATCTCCATCGGCATCCTGCTGGTGTTCTCGGCCATGGCGGCCTTCTCCGGGCTCTTCAGTGTGGACAACCTCTTCGATATCGCCCCGGAGGCCGGCCAGTCCGAGTTCCTGCCCTTCGGCGTGGTGCCGATCCTGTTCGCCCTGCCCTACGCCATGTGGTTCTTCCTCGGAATTGAGGAGCTGCCGCTGGCCGCGGAGGAATCTCACGACCCGGTGCGGGACATCCCGCGAGCGGGTCTGATCGCCCGCACGACCCTGATCGTGACCGGGCTCCTGGTGCTGGTGCTCAACACCGGGATAGTCGGGGCCTCGAACATCGCCACCGCCGGGGAGCCTCTGCTCGACGGCTTTCGGGCGATGGTCGGCGACGAGGCGGCCGCTGTGCTGGCCCTGTTCGCCCTGGTCGGGCTGCTGGCCTCCCTGCAGGGAATCATGTTCGCGTACGGGCGCAACATGTACTCCCTGTCGCGGGCCGGCTATTACCCGAAATTCCTCTCCCTGACCGGCCGCCGCCAGACTCCGGCTGTGGCGCTGCTGGTGGGGGCCCTGATCGGCTTCGTGGCCCTGATCCTCGTCGACTCGCTCGGCGGCGCCGGCGGCGTGGCCGGGGCGATTGTGCTCAACATCGCCGTATGGGGAGCCGTGATCGCCTACATCCTGCAGATGATCTCGTTCGTCGTGTTGCGCCGAAAGTACCCGAACGCGAACCGGCCCTACCGCAGCCCGTGGGGCGTACCCGGTGCGGTGATCGCGGGCATCCTCTCGCTGGCGATCTTCTTCGGGTTTTTCATCAACGAGCCGGCCCGCCCGGCGATCGCGGCCATCGCCGTGGTCTACGTGGTCATGCTGCTGATCTTCGCGCTCTACGGGCGCAAGCGCCTCGTGCTCTCCCCGGAGGAAGAATACGCGGTGTCCGGCGGCCTGCACGGCGACCCGCAGAAGGAGGGCTACGGCGGCGCCGTGGAGGAGCAACTGCTCGCTCTCGACGGCCGGGACGACCAGCGCGCACCGTAGCCGAGCGATTTTCGATCGCTTGGTTGGGTCGCCCTCCGCCGGTCAGAGCTGACGCACCCGCGTGGACGCTGTTCAGCACCGGCCGAGCGACCGGCCGGTGTTGAACCAATTCGACGGAGATTCTCGAGGAAAACGCTCAGTTCGCCGTGGTGAGGTCCGTTTTCGGCGAAATCTCCGTCGAATTCGCTCGGGCTGCGGGGCGGGAGCGTTACTGTGACGCCATGTGCGTCTGGGAGCGGCGTTCCCGCGGCCGACCGGGTTCCGCGCCGGCCGCTCGGCCGGCAGGGAACCCGGCCGATGTGATGGTGCTGCGCGACCACACCCTCCCCGACCGGGACTGGACGGTGCTGCCCGCAGGCAGCCGCGCCTTCTGGTTCCCGGTGCCGAGCGGGAACATCGCCGCCTTCGAGCTGGGCGACCCGGCCGCTCCGAGAATCGTGCTGCTGCCCGGCGCGACCGGCTCCAAGGAAGACTGCGTGCTGTTGGCCCCGCTGCTGGCCGACGCCGGCTACTTCGTGCAGAGCCACGACCTGGCCGGGAACTACGAGTCGTGCGCGGCAGGGCCCGGCGGCACCGAGCCCTGGGACTAGGCCCTGTTCGTGGCCGATCTGATCGCGTTCCTCGACGCAGGGTCCACCCCGGTGCACGTGCTCGGCTACTCGTTCGCTGGGATCGTCGCCGAGCTGGCCCTCGCCGAACGCCCCGAGCTGTTCGCGAGCCTGGTGCTGCTGGGTGTGCCGCCACAGCCCGGCCAGGCGTTCCGGCGGGTGCGCTGGATTGGCCCGCTGAGCCGGGTGCTCCCGCCGAGGCAGATCGCGGGACTGACCATCTGGGCCATCGTCTCCAACGTGAACCGGGTGCCCCTGGGCCGACTCGCTTTCGTGCGGCGCCGGTTCGGCGTCACGAACCGGCACAGCGTCGACGAGATCGTCGGGCTGATGAAACGGATGCCCGACCAACGTGCCCTGCTTCGGCGCGCGCCGATCCCGTGTCTCGTTGCAGTCGGCGACCGAGACGTCTGGCCCACGGCACTCCACCGGGAGTTCGCCCGTCAGATTGGGGCCGAAATCCGGGTGTACCGCACCGGCCACAGCCCGTGCGAGACCACCCCGAACCAGCTGGCGCGCGATATGCCCGCGCTTTACCGCGCGGCCGGCTGAACCGGAGACCGCCGGGCTGATCCGACGCCTCCGCGAGACAGGTCAGCACCCGATCGTGGGACGCCCGGCCCGGCGCCGCCGCACCGCGTACCGGGCGGCATGCCGGCGCCACGGGTTGTTCTCCGGCCAGCCCTGCAGCAGGGTGCGCCCGCCCCACCGCGCCCGGCGGGCGATGGCGCTCCAGGAATCGAAGGGCCGGCCGGAGATGGCCACCCGCAGGGTCGGGTCGTAGCGCACGCGCACCGCGGGGCTCAGGTTCATACTCAGGTCGAGGTCGTCGTGGATGTCGTCGCGGTCGCGGTGCACCCGGAGGCGGGCCTCCAGCCAGACCGCCCGGTGCATGGCGAAATTCGAGCCGAAGACCGGGCGGTGCCCCAACCAGAACGGCATCCAGAAGAAATAACCGCCGATGTAGAAGGTCCCGCCCAACCAGGCCACGAGGGGGCTGCAGCCGTAGAAATCGCCGGGGCCGGTGACCATGTCGCTCCCGGGGGACTCCGCCAGCGCGGACTCGATCCGCGCCAGCCAGTCGGCCGGCGGCACGGAGTCGGCGTCGAGTCGGGCGATCACGTCACCGGATGCCGCGTCGTAGCCGGCCGCAGCCGCCGGCCAGATGCCCCGCTGGGTCGCCCGCACGACCCGCGCACCCCCGGAGAGAGCGACCTCTGCCGAAGCATCCGTGCTCGCGTTGTCGACGACGATCACCTCGTCGGGCACCCGCTGCTGCCGGGCCAGAGCCGCGAGGCAGGCTTGGAGAAAGGCGGCGTCGTTGTAGCAGGGGATCACGACCGAGATCGTCATCATCGCTGCGTCCTTTCCCGCGCGCAGTGAGCTGTCGCGTTGATCCTCCATCTGGCGGTCACGGTCAGATCGCGCGGCAGTGCGTGGTGAGGAACCCGATCTTGTCGATGGTGATCGTGACCGTCGAACCGTCGCGCAGGAATACCGGCGGTTTGCGGCTGTAGCCGGCGCCGCCCGGGCTGCCGGTGGAGATGAGCGTGCCCGGCATCAGGGTCGAGGTTCTGGAGAGGTAGGAGATGATCTCGGCGACCGAGCGCACCATGTCGCCGCTCGAGGCATCCTGCAGGATGCGGCCGTCGACGTGGGTGGTCAGCCACAGGTCCTGCGGGTCGGCGATCTGGTCTGCCGTGATGACGACCGGCCCGGTGGGCGTGAAACCGTCGAAGGACTTGCAGCGCGACCACTGCGCCTCGGAGAATTGCAGGTCGCGCGCCGTGATGTCGTTGACGACCGTGTAGCCGAAGACATGGTCGAGAGCGTCCGCCACCGACACGTGGTGTGCGGCCGTGCCGATGATCACGCCGAGCTCCGCCTCGTAGTCGACCTGGCTGGTCAGATCGGTCGGCCAGGTGATCGTGGACTCGTGCCCGGTGAGCGAGTTGGGCCAGAGCGAGAACACGGTCGCGGCCGTTTCGACGCGCAGTTCGAGCTCGGAGGAGTGGGCGGCGTAGTTGGCGCCGATCGCGATGATCTGAGGCGGACGCAGCACGGCCGACGAGTAGCGCAGCTCGCCCAGCGGGGTGAGCGTTGCTCCCTGCGCGGCGGCGTTCTGGCTCAGGGCGCGCACCCGGTCGTACTCGTCAGAGTCCTTCTCGATCAGGTCCTGCAGATCGCGGGGGGCGTCGTCCATGATCTCGTCGAGGAACAGCGCTGCGTCGTCGAAGACGGCGGCGAGCCGCGGAGTGGTTTGACCTTCAACTCTCAGGTGGGCGAATTTCACCTGTTTAGGCTATCTGGCCCGGGAGCGGTCGCGGTGCGCGGGGCAGCCGCGGCGCCTGCCGCGCGCCACAGGTGCATGCCGGCGTAGCTGCGCCACGGCGCCCAGGCGGCACCGTGGCGGGCGAGTTGCCGGGCCTCCGCGGGCAGGCCGAGCCGCCCGGCGCCCTGCAACAGGGCCAGGTCGCTGGTCAGCAGGATGTCCGGGCTGCCCAGCACGCGCAGAGCCACGTATCCGGCCGTCCACGGTCCGATCCCGGCCAGGGCGGTCAGACGGGACTCGAGATCCTCCCGGGTCTGCCCGTAAGAGAGCACCAGATCGCCGGAGCAGAGCGCCTCCGCCACGCCGATGATCGCGTTGATGCGTGCGGCCGGGCCGCGAAGCACGCCGCGGCCCTCGGTCGCGATCCGCTGGGCGGTGGGGAACAGCCGGGTCAGGGGAGCGGTGGTGGGGTCGTGGATGAAGGGGCTGGTGCCGGTGGTGCCGGTGGTGGCGCTGGCGCTTTCGCTGTCGCCCGCACCCGGGTACACGTCGTCGCCGAGCGCAGCGGCCAGCCGGGTGAGTGCTGTTCGGGCGGAGGCCACCGAGACCTGCTGGCCGATGAGCGCGCGGAACAGGGTCTCCTCGGGGTCCACGCTGCCCGGCACGCGTATGCCGGGGGTGGCCGCGATTCCGGCCGCGAGTTGCGGGTCCCGCCCGAGCGCCAGGTCGATCGCCCGGGAGTCCGCGTCCAGGTCAAGCAGGCGCCGCACCCGGCTGACGAGCGGCGCGAGGTCGGCGAGGCTGGCCAGGCGGGCGCGGCAGGCGACGCCTGGCGCGGCCGCCGTTCCCGACAGGGTCAGTTCCACCGTCGCGGGTCCGTGTGGCAGGCGCAGCGTGCGCGCGTAACGAGCATCCGTCGCCTGCTCCACCCCCGCGAGGCCTCGCGCGGCGAGGAACCGCAGTACCCCCACCCCGTCGAACGGCGCGCGCGCCGGCAGCAGCAGGTCGATGCCCGTCCCGTCGACGAGCCCGAAGACGGCCTCCCCGATCCCGCCGACGCTGAGGGGCTGGGCGCGGGGCTGGGCGCGGGCGGGACGGGCGCGGCGCAGCTCGGTGGGGGTGCGCTCGTAGACGGCGGCGATGGTGTCGTTGAACTGGCGCACGCTGCCGAAACCGGCGGCGAATGCGACCTCGGTGATCGGGACATCCGTGCTCGCCAGCAGCACGCGGGCGGTCTGCGCTCGATGCGCCCGGGCGAGCGCGAGCGGGCCGGCGCCCAGCTCGGTCACGAGCACGCGGGTCAGGTGCCGTTCGCTGTAGCCGAGGCGGCGGGCGAGGCCGGGCACGCCCTCCCGCTCAACCGTGCCGTCGCTGATCAGGCGCATGGCGCGGGCGGCGAGGTCGTCACGGATGTTCCAGTCCGGCGACCCGGGGACGGCATCAGGAAGGCAGCGTTTGCACGCCCGCAGGCCGGCCTCGTGCGCGGCCGCGCTGGTGAGATAGAACGACACATTGGCCGGCTTCGGTGTGGCCGCCGGGCAGCTGGGGCGGCAGTAGATTCCGGTGGAGTGCACGCCCGTGATGAACTGACCGTCGAAGCGGGAGTCTCGGGAGGACATGGCCCGGTAGCGCTCGAAGAAGACCGGATCGAGCCCGGCAGGAGGGATGGTCACCCGGCCAGCCTGCCACCGCTAGCTCGGGCGCACCAGCGGGAATCGGCCATCGCCGGTGCCGGCCGAAGCGGCCGCGGGCCATGCCGGCCTGCGTTCGGGCCTGCCCTCCGGCACCCGGCCCGGTACTCTGGGCGTATGACCGCACTGGAGCGTCTGCAGGCCGAACTCGGCACCCACGTCAGCGTCGATCCGCGCCGGCTCGCGGCCGTTCGGGGCGACAAATCGGGCTGGGTTGCCCCAGGGATGCCGCTGGCGGTCGTCTACGCCGCATCCGTCGATCAGGTGCAGGCCACGCTGCGCATCGCGACCGAGTTTCGCGTGCCGGTGATCACCCGCGGAGCCGGAACGGGCCTTGCCGGGGGAGCGTGCGGCACGGACGGCGCCATTGTGCTGAGCCTGGAACGGATGAACCGTATCCTCGAGATCCGCCCGGAGGATGAACTGGCCGTGGTCGAGCCGGGCGTGCTCAACGGCGACCTCAACACGGCCCTCTCCGCGCACGGGCTGTGGTTCACGCCGGACCCGGCAAGCCGGGCGATCTCCTCGGTCGGCGGCAACATCGCCACCAACGCGGGTGGGCTGCTCTGCGCGAAGTACGGCGTCACCCGGGAGGCGGTGCTGGCGTTGACGGTGGTGCTCGCCGACGGGAGCCTGCTGGAGATCGGGCACCGCACCGTCAAGGGCGTCACCGGCTACGATTTGACCGCGCTGCTCACCGGCTCGGAGGGCACCCTCGGCGTGATCGTCGAGGCCACCGTGCGGGCGCGCGCCATCACCCTGGGCGAGACCGTCACGATCGGCGCGACGTTCCCCGACGTGGCCCAGGCGGCCGCGGCATCCGGTCTCGTCACGGCGGCCCGGCTGCGCCCGGCCGTGATGGAACTCATCGACCCGGTGGCTCTGGCCCTGATCGTGGCGTACCTCGGGCCGAACCTGTTCGAGGGAGTTCCGGCCGGGAGAGCGTTCCTTCTGGTGCAGACGGATGGGCCGGGGAGCCAGGCGGAGGCGGACCAGGTGGTGGCCGTGCTGCTGGCTGCGGGCGGGGAGGTGCGCGTCTCCACCGACGCCGAATCCGCCGATCGACTGCTGGCCGTGCGGCGGGCCGCGCACCCGGCGCTGGCCGCCCACGGCGAGGTTCTGATCGAGGATGTCTGCGTGCCCCGCTCCCGGCTGGCCGAGATGTTCGCCCGGATTGCTGAGATCAGCGCCCGCACGGGCCTGCCCATCCCCACGGTGGCCCACGCCGGAGACGGCAATCTGCACCCCAATTTCCTGATCCCGTTCGATCCGGCCCGGGGCGGCGCGGAGCCGGTCGTGCCGGAGGCGGTCTGGCTGGCGGCCGACGAGCTCTTCCGTGCCGCGCTCGAACTCGGCGGCACGCTCACCGGCGAGCACGGGGTCGGCGTGCTCAAGCGGCGCTGGCTGGCCGAGGAGCTCGGCGACACGGGCTTCGCCTTGCAGCGTCGGATCAAGGCGGCGTTCGACCCGTTGGGCATCCTCAACCCGGGCACCATGTTCGAGGCGTGAGCGCGCCGCTAGTCTGTTGGGCATGACCCACGAGCCGACCCCGGAGCACTCCGCCGCCGCCCCCCATTCTCATCCGGCCGGAACCCAGCCCGCGGCCCAGCCTGCCCAGGTGCAGCCCGCGGCCCAGCCCGTGCAGCCCGTCTGGACCGCCCCCGTTCGTCGCACCCGGGCGGGCATCGTCACGCTCACGGTCGCCGGCCTCGTCATCGGGGGCGCCGCGCTGCTGCTGGTGTTCGTCTACCTGGCCACCTTCCTCGGTGCCGGCACGCTGCTGGTCGGCCTTATCCTGGCGCTCATCCCGCTGATCGGGATTTTGCTCGCCGTGGGCTGGATCGATCGGTGGGAGCCCGAACCCCGCCCGGCCCTCTGGTTCGCGTTTCTCTGGGGCGCCGGCGTCTCCATCGTGACCGCGCTGCTCTTCGACCTCGGCGTGCAGCTGGCCCGGGCCGGCGCCGGAGCCATCGAAACGGATGACGGTTTCGCCGCCGCCGTCTTCCAGGCGCCCCTCGTCGAGGAGGCTGCCAAGGGCGCGGGGGTGCTGCTGCTCTTCTGGGTGCTGCGTCGCAGATTCGACGGCCCGGTCGATGGCGTGGTCTATGCCGCGACGATCGCCGCCGGATTCGCTTTCACCGAGAATATCCAATATTTCGGTGTGGCGATGATGGAGGGCGGCGCCGAGAACCTGGGCTTCACGTTCCTGGTGCGGGGGGTGTTGTCGCCCTTCGCCCATGTCATGTTCACCGCCTGCATCGGCTTGGCGTGTGGGCTGGCGGTCCGGTACCGGCCGTTCCTGGCCTTTGCCACGATTCTGCTCGGATTCTTCTCGGCGATCTTTCTGCACTTCGTCTGGAACGGGGCGTTCTACCTGGTCGAGAGTGGCTCGCTGGTGGCGTACTACCTCGCCGTGCAGGTGCCTTTGTTCCTCGGCGCGATCATGGTTGTCGTGCTGCTGCGGCGTCAGGAAGAACGCGTCACCGTGCTCCGGCTGAGCGAGTATGCCGCGGCCGGCTGGTTCAGCCCGGCCGAGGTGGGCATGCTCGCCACCCGCGATGGCCGTCGGCAGGCTCGATCCTGGGCCGCGCGGCAGCCCCACACCCGGAAACGGGCCATGCACCACTTCATCCACAACTCCACCCGCCTCGCGTTCGCCCGACAACGCATGGTGAACGGCACGGCCGCGAACGTCGACCGGGCCGACGAAACGGAGCTGCTGGGGCTGATCCAGCGCGACCGTGCCGGCGTGATCACCGGACGCTGATGCCCTGACGCACAGGGACTCGCCGCCCCGGTGGTGTGGCAGTGCCGACGACTCTCCCGGAGCGGCGAGTTCTGTTCCCATGGTGCGCCCGACGGCCGCGTTCGCGCAAGGGGGAATTTTCGGTGTGCGGGCGAGCGCACAATCCGATTGGATAGAGGAATGACTGATCAAAACATCAAGCCCGAACTCGACGCTCCTGAGGGCCCCGCGCCTACCGAACTGACCATCACCGACATCGTGGTGGGCGAGGGAGCCGAAGCAACCCCCGGCGCCACCGTCAACGTGCACTACCTCGGCGTCGCCTACGACACCGGAGACGAATTTGACTCCTCCTGGAGCCGCGGGCAGTCGATCAACTTCCCGCTTGCTCAGCTCATCGCGGGCTGGCAGCAGGGCATCCCCGGCATGAAGGTCGGCGGACGCCGCAAGCTGGTCGTCCCTCCGCACCTGGCCTACGGACCGGCCGGCGGAGGACACCAGCTCTCCGGCCAGACCCTGATCTTCGTGATCGACCTGCTCGGAACCCGCTAGAAATCCGCAGTGCCGGAAGCACGTGCGAGTCGCGCATCGCTACGAATCGTGTTCGATTCGCACGTGCTTGATCCGGGAGGTGTGGCCGCGCACGATGGTCACCGCGCTCTTGGACACGCCGAAGTGCTTGGCCAGCAGCTTCACCAGCGCATCGTTGGCGGCCCCCTCAACAGCCCGCTGCTGCAAGAACACGGTGAGCGCGGCATCCGTCGGAGCACGGGGCGCGTCGTCGCCCGGCTCCCGACTCGGCCCTCCCCCGGAGACCAGCGGTCCCTTCCGGCTACCGGGCTTCACATGCACCGTCAAATTCACCGTTCGCGTCACGCCGGTCCTCCGGGAATATAGTTCTCTTCACAACGCTAGTGGGCGGAGTCGTCTTCATGATCTCAATCGATAGTGCGCGGGCCCTGGCCGAAGCCGGGCTGCAGTGGCGTCCTGTTTCCGGTGACGCCTTCCGCATCGAGCGCTCCGGCTTCGAAAGCGACGTGTTCACGGTCAGTGACATGACGATCGAGCCGCACGAGTTCGACACGGGAACGATCCTCGGGTTCAACGGCACCACCGAGTGGGCCCTCGATTCACTGGCCCTCGAGGATGCCCTGTGGATGCCGCGTGAGGACCAGCTGCGCGATCTGTTGCGGAGCACGTTCCGTTCGCTCACCCATCAGGGCGAGGACAGCTACCGGGTGACGGTGGAGCTGAACCGGGCGCCGGAATTCTTCGACGCCGCCGACCCCGCGGATGCCTACGGCAACGCGCTCCTGCGTCTGATCAGCCTGTCCGCCGACTCCCTCGCCTGAACACCCACTCTCTCGCCGGCTCCGCCGGTGGCCGAGCCTGCCGAGACCCGGTGACCGGGCCCTCGAATCCGCCCACCGGCATCCGTCACCGTCGCTAGCTCCGAAGTTTTTCGGAACACGCCGGGCAACCGGCCTGGGGTGACCCGGTCTTTTCGGACGGGTTCCTTGGTTTCATTTTAGGCGGCGAGTGTGAGTTTGATGAGGCGTTCGGTGGGTGTTGAGTAGCCGAGAGTTTGGTGCAGGCGAACGTTGTTGAAGTGGTGAATGTAGTTGATGACTTCGGTGCGGGCCTTGCGCCGTGTCGTGAAGGTTTGCCAGTTGAGGCTTTCGCTCGTGAGTTTGGAGAAGAACGTTTCGGCGGCGGCGTTGTCCCAACACTGCATCTTCGCGCCCATGGAGCGGGAGGCTAGGTCGATGACGGTGGCGAGATAGAGCCAGCCTTCCTGGGTGTGGATGTAGGTGATATCACCGACGAGGATCGTGCCGACGCTCAGCGAGGTGAAGTCCCGCAGGAGCAGATCGACCGGGTCGGCCAGTCGGGAGGCCCGCTGGTAGCGGATTGTGAAGGCGCGTTCTGCCGCGCCCTTGGACTCGGCGAACGTGATCACCACCTGCGCGGTGAGGTCTTCATGCCGCCTCTGCGCGGGCGCGGTGACGTGGTGCGACCAGTCGGAGAACCCTGATGTTGATACTCTGAGCCGGCGGCAGAGGTAGGCGATGGGGAAGTCGGCCTTCATCCGGGAGATCATTTCGAACCGTTGTCGTTTTGATCGAGTTCCAGGAAGAAGGCCTTCGCTTTTTTCTCGAAGTCGAGATCCCTCCGCAGCAGGGCGTTTTCCTTCTCCAGGTCCCGGATCCGTTTCCGGGCTTGCGGCGTGAGCTCACCAGCAGGATCGATGGTCTTCAGCCTCGCGGCGTTGACCCAAGTCCACAGAGTCCGGTGGTTGATCCCGAGCGCTGCGGCGACTTTCACGATCGATTTGTCGCCCTCCGCGACGCGGGCCACCGCGGCAGCCCGAAACTCCGGGCTGAAGTGTTGGTGATTCTCGTGTTCCATTTGTCTATCCAATCCCGAATTCAGGAGGACTGTCCGGAAACACTGGGTCACCCCAGGCGCCGTGGGCGGCGTGTTGCGAAAAACTCCATAGTTACGTGACACGGATGCGTGCTGATGGGTGCCGATCTGGAGCACGGAATGTCAGTGGTCAGCCGTAACGTGAGTCTCATGAAGCCCTCCTACAGTGAGCACACCCTGCGGTTGCCCGTGCGTTCGGCCGACCCCCCTTGCCGAGAGCCGCACCCTGATGAATGAACTAACCGGCACCCGGGCGACCCTGCAGGATGGGTCGATCACCTACCGCCAGGCGCAGGCGATCACGGCCCGGCACCAGAAGTCGGTGGGGACCGCACGGTGATCTTCGAGCCGGAGACCGACGGAACGGCGTCGCTCCACTGATACGCCACGGCGGAGAAAATGAAGGCCGGGTACGACCGCCTCACCGTGATGGGAATGAGCCTGCAGGGCCCGAACGAGACCCGTACGCTGACCCAACTGCGGGCGGACGTGTTCGAAGACCTCATCCTCAATGGGGTCACCGCGAATGGCGTCGGCCAGGGCATCCGCGGCTCGGTGCACGTCACCGTCCCGGTGATGACGCTCCTCGGCCACATCGAGGAACCCGGCCACTTCGAGGAACCCGGCCACCTCGAGGAACCCGGCCACCTCGAGGGGTACGGGCCGATCGACCCCGACACCGCCCGCGAGATCGCCGCTCGGGCACCCGGCTTCATCCGAATCCTGACCCATCCGGAGTCCGGGGTGGTGCTCTCGGTCGGGCGCACCCGGTACACGGTGCCGAAAGGACCGCCACGATACCTCCGGGTCCGGGACGAGGCGTGCCGGTGGCGGGGATGCCGCCGAGCCGCCGCGCATGCCGACCTCGAGCACACCCGCGACTGGCAGTTCGACGGGATCACCGCGCACGACAACCTCGCGCATCTGTGCCCGGCCGACCATGCGCTCAAGTCCGGGACCCGGTGGAGTTACGTGCACCTGCCGTACGGCACGCTGACGTGGACCTCGCCGACCGGGCGCACGTTCATCAGCCGGGGACCGACGTCAGGCCAGCCAGGTCGCCGTCATCCGCTGCACGACTCCGCCGTCGAGGTCGGCGAGCTTGGCCCCCACGAACTGGCGCGCCGCCTCCGAGGTCTGCACCCGAAACGGGGGGCGGTCGCCGTCGAGCAGGGCGGCGACGATCTCGCCGACGCTCCGGGCCGACTGGGCCGAGCCGAAGGATGACGCTGCGCGGGCCAGGTACGCCTCCAGTGCCGCGGCGTACGGGTCGTTGGCCAGGCCGGATTGGTTGAGGTCGCGGCCGACGTTGGCGACGAACGAGGATGCCACGGCGCCGGGTTCGACCACCGTCACCCACACACCGGCCGTGGCGGCAACCGGGGCCAGGCTCTCCATGAATCCCTCCACCGCGAACTTCGCCGCACAATACGCCTCGTTGAAGGGCTGCCCGATGGCTCCACCCACGCTCGAGACGGTGATCAGCCGGCCCCTGCTGCCCCGAAGAAGGGGGAGCGCGGCCCGTGTGAGGGCAACCACCCCGAAGAAGTTCACCTCCATCACGGCGCGAACGTCGTCGACCGTTTCGTTCTCGATGGTGCCGAGCCTCCCCGACCCGGCGTTGTTGATGAGCGCGTCGAGCCGGCCGTGCCGGTCGATGGTCCCGGCCACGGCATCCATGGCCGCCTGCGGTTCAGTCACGTCCAGGCGACGGATGTCGAGACTCACCTCCGCGTCGGCGGCCGCGTCCCGCAGAGCGCGGGTGCCCTCGAGGTTGCGCATGGTGGCTACCACCGTGTGGCCGGCGCGGGCCGCGGCGATGGCGGCGTGGAGTCCGATACCGGAGGAGGTCCCCGTGATCAAAACGACGCTGGAGTCCGGTGCGTGAGTCAGGCTTCTAGTACCGGTCGGGTTCCGGGCCGAGCTGGAACCGGCGGCCTGTGATCCTGGTCGGCGTTATCTCGACGTAAATGTACTTCAGGGTCGGGATGAGCGGGCGCAGCGGCAGTTGATCCGCGGCCTCGATCTCGGCCTGCTTGTCGAGAACTCGGGCCCCGCCTCGCACCACGACGCTCCACGCCTCGCTACGGCCGATGCCGTCGATCTCGAAGGCGACCCGGTTGTTCACCGTGAGCTCGAGGAGCTTCGTGCCCTCGGCCGTGCGGAAAACGAGCCGCCGGTCTGCGGAGACGAAGTTCACCGGGTAGATGTCCGGCTCACCGGAAATGCTCATCGCGAGTCTTCCGAAACTGGACGAGATCAGGAGATCCCAGCAGTCGTCCTCGCTGAGGTTCTGAACCGCATACAGGTCGTTGGTTTCCATGACTCATAGTCCCACGCGGTCCGGTCCGGCGCGAGCAGGTGCCGGAAACGAAAAACGCGCCCACCGTTCCCCGAGGGGCGGTGGGCGCGTTTCGGCCTGACAGCGAGTCGGATCAGTCCCGACGGACGCGTTCGACGGTGCGTCGCAGAGCGAGGAGCGCGCCGAGTCCGAGGAGCAGAGTGCCGACGGCCACGGAGATCAGCAAGGGAGCCGAGTCGACGCCGGTCGCGGCCAGCTCGGGAGCGGCCGTGATCGTGTCGGCGGCGATCGGGAGGGCCGTCTCGGTCGGGGTCGGGGTCGGGGTCGGGGTCGGGGTCTCGGTCGGTGTCTGCGTCGGCGTGACCTCGGCCAGGAGCGCGATCGTGTTGAGTTCGGTCGCGCACTCCACGGTCGAGCCGCCACCGTTGCTGGAATAGTTGCACTGGTTGATGGTGACGGGAATGTCTGTCGTCACCGTTGCCGAGGGATTCACCCGGCAGTGCACATCGGCGCCGCCGCCGTTCCCGGCGTTGTTGCACTGCGTGACGGTCGCGCCGGTGGTGTTCTCAAGGGGCACGCAGTCGAGTTCCGTGCTGGCTCCGGAGCCGACGCACTGGTTGACCGTGGCTGGGGTTGCCGTGGTCGCACCGGTGATGCGGTTGTTCACGGTCACCGTGCAGATAGTGTTACCGCCGCCGACGTTGATCGAGCCGTTGCACTGGGTGATTGTGTGGATCAGCTTGGAAGAGTTCACGACCGTCGCTGCGGGGGGCAGCACGTCGGTGTTTGCCGCGTGGATGCTGACGACGGTGCTGGTGGTCGACCTTGTCGCGCCGGTGGCCAGATTGAGATAATTGTCGACCGTGACGCTGCATTCGACGGCGCCGGTGCCGCCGCCGACTCCGGCGACATCGTTGCACTGTTCGACGGTGCCGTCGACCGCAGCAGCCGAGGCGGGAACCGCCGGCGAAGCGGTCAGGACGAAGGCCGAGAGGAGGAGGCCGAGGGCCAGAACAATCGAACGGTTCAGTGCCGTCGAGCGAAAGAATGTACGTGAAGTTGTAACAGCCGGCAGATTTGCGATGGAGGCCCCCTTATTAGGGCAACTCTAACAGGGCATTCTCAGGTGCGAACGACGAGGAACGGGTCAACGCCCTTCGTTCACGCCTCTGACCCGGTCAATAAGATCTTTCCACGGCCCAGAGACCTGCTGCTCGCCGAGCACGACCTCGTGGGGTGCGCAACGGATGCGGTAAACGTAGCGGTCCGGCTGCGGAGCCGTCGCGGACACCTCGTCCCAGGGCAGCCCACGGAGAAGTTCCGTCCAGGCGGACCGATCGGGTTGTTCCTCCACCTGGACCTCCCAGGTGGTGCGGATGCCGGCGAAGCCACCGCTGCGCGAAACGACGACCTTCATGGGGCCGACATTACTCCGGCCGAGGGGCAGGAACGACGGTGGCGCGACGGACGCCGGTTCCTGGTCTCGTGCCGGACCGGGGCCGGGATCCGGTGCCGAGCCCGCCGCCGAGGCCGACGGCGGTCCAGCCGGCGATCACGGCCTCGTGTTCTCGGGACCCGGCGCCGTGGCGCGTGACCGCCGCCCGCGAGGTCGCCCGCGCGAACCCGGCGAAGTCCACGGTGCGGCCCAGCGTGCCAGAGGTGAGGGTGTCGAACCAGATCTGGCCGGCCGTCTCCCAGGCGTTTCCGCCGAGAGCTGTGGCCACGAGGTAGAACGCCCGGTTCGGAATGCCCGAATTCAGGTGCACCCCGCCGTTGTCGTCCTCGGTTTCGATGTAGCCGGTCATGTCCGCGGGCTGGGGGTCCTTGCCGAGTACATCGTCGTTGTAGGCGGTGCCGGGAGCCTTCAGCGAGCGCAGCGCGACCCCCTGCACCTGGTCGGTGAAGAGACCTTCGCCGATCAGCCAGCCGGCCTCGGCAGCTGACTGGCCCAGGGAGTGCTGCTCCACCAGTGAGCCGAACACGTCCGACAGGGACTCGTTGATCGCACCTGATTGCCCCTCGTAGGTGAGGTTGGCCGTGAATTGGGTCACTCCGTGCGTGAGCTCATGCCCGATCACCGTCAGCGACGAGGTGAAACGGTTGAAGACCAGGCCGTCGCCATCGCCGAACACCATACGCTCGCCGTCCCAGAACGCGTTGTCGTAGTTGCGGCCGTAGTGCACGGTCGCCTCCAGCGACACACCGCGGTCATCGATCGAGTCGCGCTCGAACACGTTCCAGAACAGGGAATGCGTGTCTCCGAGCCCCGCCCAGGCCTCATTGACCGCGAGATCGGCCCCGGCGGGCTGGCCCTCGCGGCGGACCAGCCGGCCCGGCAGCCGTTCCAGGCCGCCGGCATCCGACACGGCCCGGTCCACGTGCCCGCGAACCCGAGCGGCCGCACCGCCGCGCACACCGGAGTGGACCGACGACGAGGGCGTCGGATGCGCCGCCGCGCGCAATTCCCGGATCGGCACGTCCCGCATCAGAGACCGTCTGGCTGCCTCGGCCGCGGTCGCGAGCCGGGGATCGTCGACCCGCGCCAGCCGCACCAGCAGATACGGCGGCACGATAGTGCACCGGGAGAAGCCGTGCGATGAGCCTGTCATGGGTCGAGTGTGGCACTCGGCGGTGACGCGCACCACAGAAATTCTTGATCAGCCCGTGTGCCGCGACCCTGAGACCCGAGCGAAGGCCCGCGGCGGCATCCGGAACGTGGGCCGGGTGCCGCCGCGGGGGTCTGGTGTCATCAGCGGCCGACCCGCTGCCTGACAATTGAGGAACGCTGGTCGAGCACCATTAATAGCACCGTGCGCGCCGAGCGAGAAGGTGCCGGTGAGAGGGCTTCCGTAGACTCTCAGCATGCGCTTCGGAATCGTCATACTCCCGCAGGATTCGTGGCCGGAGGCCCGCCGTCGCTGGCTGGGCGCTGAGCAGCTCGGCTTCGACCACGCCTGGACCTACGACCACCTGTCCTGGCGGTCGTTGGCCGACCAGCCCTGGCATGCGACCGTCCCGACGCTGACTGCCGCGGCGGTCGTCACCTCGCGGATCCGGCTGGGTACCTTCGTCTCGTCACCGAACTTCCGGCATCCGGTGACCTTCGCCAAGGAGATCGCCACCCTCGACGACATTGCCGGCGGGCGATTCCTGCTCGGGGTGGGCTCCGGCGGAACCGGGTTCGACGCCACCGTGCTCGGGCAGCCCGAGTACACCCCGAAGCAGCGGTCCGAGCGCTTCGCCGCGTTCGTCACGGCCCTCGACCGGCTGCTGCGCTATGAGGAACCGGGCAGCGGCGGCATCAGCTTCGAGGGGGAGTGGGCGAGGGCGGTCGGCGCGCGAATGGTCGGTGTGCCTGCCCAGGAGCCGCGGGTTCCGTTCGTCATCGCCGCGAACGGGCCCAAAGGGCTGCGCCTCGTCACGACGTTCGGTTCCGGCTGGGTGACGACGGGAGCGGACGGCGTCGTGGGCGAGGACTGGTGGGCGGCGGTAGCCGGCCTGACGCACCGGCTGGAGGACACGGCAGTCGTCGCGGGCAGGGACCCGGCCACCATCGACCGGTACCTGTCCCTCGACAGCGGCGGCAGCTACTCCCTGCAGAGCATCGGAGCGTTCGAGGATGCCGTAGGTCGGGCCGGCGAACTCGGCTTCACCGACGTGATCAGCCACTGGCCGCGAGCGGCCGGCATCTACGCCGGAACGGAAGCCGTTCTGCACCGGGCCGCGGCCGTGATCAGCCGGCAGCGCGCCTGATTCGGAAACTAGTCTGAGAAGAACCGACCCCGCAGAGCCGGCCCAAATGAGCTAAAATAGACGATCCGCACCGGGCATCCCCCTTCCATTCTGGAACCGGGTCCCGGTTTCGCTTCAGGCCTCGTCGACGAGGTGCTGACACAATCTCCGTTCCGCGCCTGCCCAATCACGATGGCGGCGGTCCATGCTCCCGATTCAGAAGGAACGACGTGACCGCACCATTCTCCCCACCGGGCCGCCCCGACGCTCGAGTTACGGACCATTCCCGCCACCGCATCGGCGGCAAGATCGTTCCGGCCCCCCGGGTCTTCTTCCCGGCCCTGATCATCATCCTGGCCATCGTCGTGATCGCCATTGCCTTCCCCACCCGCACGGGCGACACCCTCGCCCTGCTGCAGGGCTGGGTCGTGGCCGGCCTGGGCCCGTATTACATCATCATCGTCGCCGCGTTCGTGGTTTTCGCCACATGGATGGGCATGAGCCGGTTCGGTGACATCAAGCTCGGCCAGGACGACGACGTGCCCGAGTTCGGGCTGATGTCCTGGTTCTCGATGCTCTTCGCCGCCGGCATGGGCATCGGCCTCGTATTCTGGGGCACTGCCGAGCCGCTCACCCACTTCACCAGCCCGAAGCCCGGCGTCACGGGCAGCAGCCAGGACCTGGCCGCGGCGGCCATGTCGCAGACGTTCCTGCACTGGGGCTTTCACGCCTGGGCCATCTACGCCGTGGTCGGGCTGTCGCTGGCCTACGCCATCCACCGCAAGGGACGCCCCGTCTCGATCCGCTGGGCCCTGGAACCGCTCCTGGGCGACCGGGTGCGCGGTCGCCTCGGCGACGCCATCGACGTGATCGCGATCGTCGGTACCCTCTTCGGTGTCGCCACCTCCCTCGGGCTGGGCGTCAAGCAGATCGCCGCCGGCCTCCGCCACCTGGGCGTTGTAAAAGAGGTCGACAACACCTTGCTCGTGGTGCTTATCGTCCTGATCACCCTGATCGCAACGGCCTCCGTCGTCAGCGGAGTGGGCAAGGGCATCAAGTGGCTGTCGAATATCAACCTCGGCATGGCCGGGCTGTTGCTCGTGGCCGTGCTGCTTCTCGGCCCCACGCTCTACCTGCTGCGCGTCTTCGTCGAATCGATCGGGGGCTACCTGCAGGGCGTCGTCGGGCTCACGTTCGATGCGGGTTCCTTCACCGGCCAGGCCGGCCTCGACTGGCAGGGTGCGTGGACCGTCTTCTACTGGGGCTGGTGGATCTCGTGGGCGCCGTTCGTCGGCGTCTTCATCGCCCGGATCTCCCGCGGCCGCACGGTGCGCGAGTTCGTGGCGGGCGTCCTGCTGGTGCCGACCCTGGTGACCTTCGCCTGGTTCGCGGTCATGGGCGGTAGCGCCATCAAGCAGGCCTTCGGCGGCGATGGTGGCGGACTGTTCGACCCGGAGGTCGGCATCATCCCCGAGAATGTGCTCTTCGACTTCCTCTCCGGCCTGCCGTTCGGCGGCATTCTGTCGGTGATCGCCGTGATCGTGGTGGCCATCTTCTTTATCACCTCGGCGGACTCCGGTTCGCTTGTCATCGACATGCTCGCCTCCGGCGGAGACACCAACCCGCCCAAGTGGAGCCGCATCCTCTGGGCCGGTCTCGGCGGACTCGTCGCGATCGCACTCCTGCTGGCCGGTGGGCTCGCGGCCCTGCAGACCGGAGCCATCCTGACTGCCATCCCGGTCAGCGTGGTCATGATCGGCATGTGTGTGGCCACCTACAAGGCGTTCCAGGAGGAGCATCAGGTGCTGGTGCGCCTCGAACGCCGCCAGCGCCGGGAAGAGCTGTCCCGGCGGATCAAGAAGAATGTCACCGAGCACCTGGAAGAGAACTTCGACGATCACTTCGGCGACCAGATGGACGAGCGGATCACCGCCGCCCTCTCCGAGGGAGAGCAGCGCCGGTGGAAGCTGTGGCGTCGCAAGCATCCGGTGGAGCACGCCCGCGCGGAGTCGGACGACGCCGCGCAGGCGGAGCGGCCCGAGCCGACGCCGGTCGTGCTGGTCGATCCGGCGGCTGCCGACCCGATCGGTACCGACCCGACGGCGCCATAGACCCTGGACGTCGATGCGGAAGCCGTGCTTGATAACGGTATCGATCATGCCCAGAGTGCGCAGGGAGATCACCGTGCCGACCCCGAGCATGGCCGCTCCGTGAAGATGGTGACGCGGGACGGCATCCTCAACGGGTTGGTCAGCGTCGGGATGCCGCGCACGGCCGCCGAGCTGACCCTGCTCGACCAGCGCGGCAGCGAACTGCGCATGGACCGCTCTCTGCTGCTGCGCTGCGACAAACCCGACTTTGAACCGGCTGCGGCGGATGAAAGGGCCGGAGTACCGGCCGAATCGGTTGAGAGGCACTCGGCCTGGACGGCCCGTATACCGATGCTGCACAGGTGCCTATGGTGTCAGCATGCGCGCCGACGACCCCTCATCCCCGTCCCTGCAAACCTTACTGACCAGTCGGCTCGGCCGGTGGGCCATCCGCTCCACCCAGATCATCGTCGTGGTCGTGCTGGCCGCCGGCGCCGTCTCCGCTCTGGTGCAGGTGAAACTCGTGGTCATCCCCGTTCTCGTGGCGCTCATCCTGGCATCGGCGCTGGCACCGCTGGTCGGCTGGCTGCGCACGCGGGGCCTCCCGGTCATTCTCGCGACCTGGATCACCCTGCTGGCAGGGGCACTCATCCTCGGCGGCATCGTCACGCTCATCGTCTTCGCGGTGCGCAACCAGTGGGGTGCGCTGGTGGTGGCGGCCAGCGACGGGCTCGACGAACTCCAGGGGCTGCTGGTCGAGGGCCCGATTGCGCTCGACTCTGAGCAGTTCAACGCGGTGCGTGATGCGATCGTGGGTTTCGTCACGAGCGCACAATTCGGCACGGGGGCGCTCGCCGGGGTGTCCGCCGCGGTGGAGCTGGTCACCGGAGCCCTGCTCGTGCTGGTGATCCTGTTCTTCTTCCTCAAGGACGGCGGCCAGATCTGGAACTTTTTCCTACGTTTCCTGCACGGCGAGAGCCTCGAGCGCGCCCACCGGATCGGAGACGTCACCCCGACGGTTCTCGGCCAGTACGTGCGGGGAACGGCGATCATCGCCCTCTTCGACGCCGTTCTGATCGGCGTCGGGCTGGCCATCCTGCAAGTTCCGCTGGCCCTGCCGCTGGCTGTGATCGTATTCCTCACCGCGTTCATCCCGCTGATCGGGGCGACCATCGCGGGCATCCTGGCTGCCCTCGTGGCGTTGGTGGCCAATGGGCCGCTCGTGGCGCTGATCGTTGTGGCCATCGTGATCGTGGTCAACCAGATCGAGGGTGACCTGCTCAACCCCGTGGTGATGGCGGGGGCGTTGAAACTGCATCCGTTGGTGATCCTCGTCGCTTTGACCGCGGGCACCATCCTCGGTGGTATCGCCGGGGCCGTTCTGGCGGTCCCGCTCGTCGCGGTGGGCTGGGCGATGATCAAGGTTTGGGACAGGCCGGATCAGTCGGTCACCCAGCGGGCGAAGTTCTCCATCCGGCACCGGCCTCAGCCGGCGAAGCCCGCCTAGGCCGGCCCCATTGTCGGCTCGGGGTGGCGAGCCTACGATAATCGGCATCTGACCGGGGAGGCACAGGTGGCGATTTCACCGCTGAGAGCAGCCGACGACCGAGCCTTCGTCGCCATCGTCAACGCGAGGAAGGCCTGAGGCGATGCCCGCTCTCATCTTCGACTGCGACGGCGTGCTGGCTGACACCGAACGCGCCGGCCACCTGCCGGCCTTCAACCAGACCTTCGAGGAATTCTCGGTGCCCGTGCAGTGGAGCGACTCCGATTACGTCCAAAAGGTGACGATCGGGGGAGGAAAGGAGCGGATGCGCAGCATCCTCACCCCGGAGGTCGCCGGCGTGCTCGGTCTGCCGGCGGACGACCCCGCGGCCCTCGACTCGGCCGTCGCCGGCTGGCACCGGCGCAAGAGCGCGATCTACACCGAGCGGGTGGCGAGCGGCGCGCTGACGGCCCGCCCGGGCATCCGTCGACTCGCCGCCGAGGCCGCGGGCGCCGGCTGGATCCTCGCCGTGGCCTCCACCTCGCCCGAGAAATCCGTGCGTGCCGTGCTCACGCACACAATCGGGCCCGAGCTGGCCGCGCAGTTCCGGGTCTTCGCCGGCGACATCGTGGACCGGAAGAAGCCGGCCCCGGACATCTACCTGTATGCCCTACGGGAACTCGGGATCGCCGCCGCCGACGCCGTGGTCGTCGAGGACAGTGCGAACGGCCTCCGGTCGGCGCTCGCCGCGGGCCTCCGCACCGTGATCACGATCAGCGGTTACACCGCGGACGAGGATTTCACCGGGGCGGCCCTGGTGGTGTCGTCGCTCGGGGACCCCGGCGGCCCCACCACCGTGACGCTGCGCGACCCGCTGGGTCTGGAGCCGGAATTCTTCGTCGACCTGTCCGATTTCGCCACCATCCTCAGTACCCCCGACCACCCGGCCCCCGACCCGGAGAGCCGATGACCCGCTCAGCCCTGTTCGACACCGAATGCGGTGTCTACAGCATCGCCCGCACGGCCGCCGCGGTGTCGGGCACGGAGGAGCGGACCGGTGCCGATGTGGTGGCGATGCTCCGGGCCGCAACCGAGGGGATCAAGGCCCGCGGCCAGTCCGACCTCGGAGACAAGACCCTGCTCGACGCCGCGCGAAGCTGACCACCGCGAATGGATGAGCGACGAGATGCGCGACGGGGTCGTGCTGCTCCGACCGACCTCCCGGACTCTGCTAAACTCGGACGGTTGCCGTTTGACGGCCGCGGATCAAGAGAGCCCAGGCATTCGGCCCCGGGCACCGCGCAGTGAGAGAAAGGGGATCCCATCTATGGCACTCGAAGCTAATGCAAAGAAGGCGATCATCGAAAAGTACGCTACCCACCCAGGCGACACCGGGTCCCCCGAAGTTCAGATTGCCATGCTCACGCAGCGCATCCTGGACCTCACGGAACACCTGAAAGAGCACAAGCACGACCACCACTCGCGTCGTGGTCTGCTTCTCATGGTTGGTCAGCGCCGTCGTCTGCTCGGTTACCTGTCGGATGTCGACATCACTCGGTACCGCACGCTGATCGGCAGCCTCGGACTGCGCCGCTAAGGCATTTTTCGAAGACACCGCGATCTTCTTACAAACGGGCCGTCACCTTCCGGGTGGCGGCCCGTTTCGTGTGTCCGGGGCGGGGGACCGGGAATATCTCCGGACCCGGCGCGGTTTTCCCCACCGATGTCTACCTCCGCGCTGAGCCTGTCCGTGCTCGATTTGATCCCCGTCCGCACCTCGCAGAGTTCCGCTGAGGCGGTCGCGGCAGCCGTGCACCTCGCCCAGAGCGCGGACCGGCTCGGCTACACCCGATACTGGGTCGCGGAGCACCACAACATGCAGGCGGTCGCGTCGACGAACCCACCCGTGCTGATCGGTATCCTCGCGGCGCAGACCGAACGCATCCGGGTCGGCTCCGGGGGCGTCATGCTGCCCAACCACTCTCCGCTCGTGATCGCCGAGCAGTTCGGCATCCTCGAGGCGGCCTTCCCCGGGCGCATCGACCTGGGGCTGGGCCGTGCGCCCGGCAGCGACCCGATGATCACCGCACTGCTGCGTTCGAGCGGAGCCGTGAGCGAGGTCGACGCGTTTCCGCGCAACATCGCCGACATCGCGGCGCTGCTGCACCCCGACGGAGCCTCGCTCAGCCTCACCTCCGGTCAGGACTACACCCTGCACGCGACTCCCGCCGCCACCGGGATGCCCGAAATCTGGCTGCTTGGCTCCAGCGACTACTCGGCCCGGCTCGCCGCCCGGCAGGGCATGCCCTACGTGTTTGCCAACCACTTCGCCGGCGACGGCACCACAGCGGCCCTCGAGCTGTACCGTCGCGGGTTCACCCCCAGCGAGACCCTCGACGCCCCCCGCACCATCCTCACCCTGAACGTGTCGGTCGCCGAGACCGGGGACGAGGCCCTCGCGCTCGCCCTGCCGCAGATGCAGCAGATGGCGCGCCTGCGCTCGGGCCTGCCGCTCGGCCCGCTCGCGACGGTCGAAGAGGCCGCCGCCGCACCGATGGCGCCGGCGCTGCTCCAGATGATCGAACGGATGGCCGCGGCCTGGATCATCGACGAGCCCGGCGCCGCGGCCGCGCGCATCCGTGTCCTCGCGGCACAGTTCGGGGTCGATGAGGTCATGCTGCAGCCGATCGCCTCCGCTCACACGGGCGCCGACGCGGCGACCTCACCCGGACGTGCGCGCACGCTGGAACTGCTCGCCGCCGAGCTCTTCACCGGAGAGCAACTCGCGACCGAGGAACTCGCGGCGGTCTAGACGAGTGCGCCCTCACAGCCGTGGGCGGGATGGCGTCGCGGGCGGGGGTTCGGGGACTCACCCGGCAGAAGCGAGGCCCGTTCAGGCGTCCGGTTCTGTCATGTCGACCACGTGCGACTTGACGTGGGCCTTCAGCGCCTCGATGCCCTTGAGGGCCTCCGCCTTGGAATGATAGCTTTCGGAGGTCGCGATCACTTCGCCGTTGTTGGCCTTCAGCCGAAACTGATATCCGCCGGATCGTTCCGCGTAGAGTTCATATTTCCCGGACATCACACACTCTTTTCTTCTTCATCGAAAAACGTCGACGGACGCATTGCCGTTGGAAAAACCCTACCGCCCCCGTTGGCGCCCGAAACCCTCAACCCAGACCGAGCAGCCGGAGCCCGGCGGCCGTTGCCGCGCCCACGATGACCACCGCCAGGAACGGGGCCTTGAACCAGAGCGCAATCGCCGCGGCGACGAGAGCCCCGAGCCGGGCGTCGACGACGAGGTCCTGGCCGGTGGCCACGGTGTTCGCGACCGTCAGGGAAGCCAGCAGGCCGATCGTGAGGCTGCCGGCGACGCGGGCGATGCGCGCGTTGGCGACCCACTTTTGCGGCACGAGATAGCCGAGCAGCTTCGTGAGGAACGCCGCCGCGCAGGCCACGAGGATCCAGAACCAGACGCTCATCGGGGAGCCTGCGCATCCGTCGAACCGGGTGCGTCGGGTGGACCGGGATAGGGGTCGACGTCGGGCTCGAGACCCTCGCCGGCCGGCCCGTGCCGAAAACCGAACCAGCCGATGGCCCCGGCGACGACAGCCGCCACGAGGATGGGCACGCCCGGAAAAACGAACGGCACGGTCAGTACGGTGGCCAGCGCGCAGACCGCGGCGATCGCCCCGGCCTCCTTCGACCGCAGCCGCGGCCAGAGCAGCCCGAGGAACGCCGCGACCGCCGCACCGTCGAGGCCCCACTGTTTCGGGTCGCCCACGGCGTCGCCCGCGAGCGCCCCGATCAGGGTGAATATGTTCCACAGCACGAAGATGCCGAGACCGGCGACCCAGAACCCCCGCTTCTGCTCCACGAGCACGGTCTGTCCGGTGCTCGTGGCAAGCGATTCGTCGATGGTGACCTGGGCGGCGGCGAAGCGGCGCCAGCCACGAGGGTGCAGCAGGGCGTTCAACTGCATCCCATACACCGCGTTACGGATGCCGAGGAGCGCCGCCGCGCTGGCGGCTGCCGCACCGCTGCCGCCGCCGGCGATCACCCCGATGAACGCGAACTGGGAGCCTCCGGAGAACAGGAGCAGACTCAGCGCCGAGGTCTGCCAGATGTCGAGCCCCGACGACACCGACAGGGCGCCGAACGAGATGCCGTAGAGGCCGGTGGCCACCGCGATCGACAGGCCGACCCGCGCCCCGGGGGAGTGGCGGAGGGCGGTGGGCACCGTCCAATGCTAGGGGGTGCGGCCCCTGGGTCTGCGGGGTCCGGCGTCGGGAAAGCCCGGCGGGGGCCTAGCATTGACCGGTACCCAACGGAACGGAAGCACCCAGTTATGAGCGTCTGGCGCACCAAAAGCATTGAGGCCTCCATGGCCGACTCCCTCGAGAAGGGGCACAGCCTCAAGCGCACGCTGGGCACCTGGGACCTCATGATCATGGGCGTCGCGGTTGCCGTCGGTGCCGGGATCTTCTCGGTCGGTGCGAAGGCGGCCGGCAGCTACGCCGGGCCATCCGTCACCCTGGCGTTCCTCCTCGCCGCGGTCACCTGCGCGCTCGCCATCATGTGTTACGCGGAGTTCGCCTCGGCGGTTCCCGTGGCCGGCTCGGCGTACACCTTCACCTATGCGACCCTCGGCGAGCTGCTCGCCTGGATCATCGGCTGGGACCTGATCCTCGAGATGCTGACCGCCGCGGCCGTGATCGCCAAGTACTGGGGCATCTACCTGAGCGAGGTCTTCGAACTCTGGAACTGGGATGTCCCGGCCACGATCGCGGTCTTCGGACTGCAGGTCAGCTGGGGCGCATTCGTGATCGTCGCGATCTTCACCACTCTGCTGGTGCTGGGCACCAAGCTGTCGGCGCGCGTCGCCAGCATCTTCACCATCCTCAAGGTGGCGATCGTGGTGTTCGTGATCGTCGTGGGTGCCTTCTTCATCAACCCGAAGAACTACACGCCGTTCATCCCCGAGGCCGTGCCCTCCGCGGGCGGCGACGGCGACGTCTGGATGCAGTCCCTTTTCTCGTTCATGACCGGCGCCCAGCCGGCCCAGTACGGACTGTTCGGCCTGCTCGCCGGCGCCTCGTTGGTCTTCTTCGCGTTCATCGGCTTCGACGTGGTTGCCACCAGTGCCGAGGAGGTCAAAAACCCGCAGACGACCCTGCCGCGCGGCATCTTCGCCGGCCTGGCCATCGTCACGGTGCTGTACCTCGGCGTCAGCCTCGTGCTCACCGGCATGGTGCCGTACACCGTTCTCGCCGACGACCCCAATGCCTCACTCGCGACGGCGTTTATCTCGGTCGGCGCCGGCTGGGCTGCCCAGGTCATCTCGGTCGGCATCCTGGTGGGGCTCACCACCGTGATCATGGTGCTGCTCCTCGGCCTCTCCCGCGTGCTCTTCGCCATGAGCCGGGACGGCCTGCTGCCGCGCGGCCTGAGTGTCACCTCGTCCAAGCGCGGCACCCCCGCCCGGGTGCAGATCATCTCCGGCGCCGCGGTCGCCCTGATCGCCGGGTTCACCGACGTGGGCGTGCTCGAGGAAATGATCAACATCGGCACGCTGTCGGCCTTCGTGCTGGTCAGCATCGCCGTGGTCGTGCTGCGCAAGAAGCGCCCCGACCTGCCCCGGGCCTTCAAGGTGCCGTTCTCGCCCTTCCTGCCGATCCTGTCGGCCGCGCTCTGCTTCTGGCTGATGCTCAACCTCACAACGCTCACCTGGGTGCGCTTCGCGGTCTGGCTCGCGATCGGCATCGCGGTGTATTTCCTCTACGGCCGCCGTCACTCCGTCGTCGGTATCGAGGCCAAGCGCGTCTTCGACGAAACCCTCCGCGACGAGCTCCTCGCCGAGGAGAAGGCAGCGCTGGGCAAGTAGCGCGCTTTCGCGGTCCGGGGGCCGTCACTGGGGTGACCCCCAGCATCCATCGGGAAGGATGGAGCCATGCTGCACCGCCATCCCGTCCTGTCCCTGGTCACGCTCGCCTATCTGGCGTTCGTGGGCTGGGTGACGCTCGGGCCGCAGCCGCTCGACAGCGGGAACAATGAGCTGCTGCTCCGGGCGCTCCGATTCTTCGACCGGCACGACTCCACCGACTGGATCACCTACGGGCGGGTCGAATTCGCGGCCAACATCGCCATGTTCATCCCGATCGGCGTGTTTCTGCTGCTCCTGTTCGGACGCCGGTTCTGGTGGCTGGCGATCGTCGTGGCCGTCCTGCTCACCGGGTCAATCGAGTTCACGCAGCAGTTCCTGCCGACCCGGGTCCCGGATACGCGCGATCTGGTCGCGAACGGGAGCGGCGCCGTGCTCGGTGTCATCGTCGGCCTCGTCCTCACGGCGTTCACACTGGTGCGCCGTGAGGAGCCCCGGTCGAGGCGGGTCGCGCCGACCTACAGCCGGTAGAGGCGCGCCTCCCAGGGACGCAGCACCGGGTTCGACGACGGTGCGGCGGCATCCGTTGTGGCCGGATAGTTGGCCAGAATCAGATCGGCGCCGGAGACGTCCATCGGAAGCAGATCGGTGAATGGGGCATCGGATGCGTTCGCGACGACGAGCAGCGTCTCGTCACCCCGGCTGCGAGTGAAGGCGTAGAGCGCGTCGTGGTCGGGTTCGAGCAGGGTGAAATCGCCGAGAGCGACCACCTCGCTCTCATGGCGCAGCGCAATCAGACGCTGGTAGAAGCGGAACACACTCCGCTCGCTG
The DNA here is from genome assembly GCF_004402345.1 of Cryobacterium sp. TMT2-15-1. Lineage (NCBI taxonomy): Bacteria > Bacillati > Actinomycetota > Actinomycetes > Micrococcales > Microbacteriaceae > Cryobacterium > Cryobacterium sp. TMT2-15-1. The sequence continues at coordinate 64,321 of NZ_SOGD01000012.1, forward strand.
GCGAGGTCGGCGGCCACGTTCACCGTGACGCTGTTCGGGTTCACGGCCAACCACGGGGTGCCGGTGCTGAAACCGGCCTGCGGCGAGGCATCCCACTGCATGGGCGTGCGCGCGTTGTCGCGGCCCATGGTCTGCACTCCGGCGAGCACGGTGCCGGGGTCCAAATCGAACTCCCCCACGGCCTCTCGGTAGTGATTGAGGGATTCGAGGTCACGGTAGTCGTCGATGGAGTCGAACCGCACGTTGGTCATGCCGATCTCCTCGCCCTGGTAGATGTAGGGCGTGCCGCGGTGCAGGTGCAACACCAGGGCCCACAGCGTCGCCGACTCGTAGCGCAAGGAGGTGTCGTTGCCGAAGCGCGACACCAATCGGGGCTGGTCGTGGTTGTTCAGGTAGAGGCTGTTCCAACCGGTCTCGGCCAGACCCTCCTGCCAGCGGGACAGGCTCTTCTTCAGCGCCGTCAGGCTGCGAGGCAGCACGTCGAACTTGTGCTCGCCCTGGTCGAGGCCCACATGCTCGAACTGGAAGATCATGTCAACCTCGCGCCGGGCCGGGTCGGTGAACAGCAGGGCGTCGTCGGTGCTCACGCCCGGCATCTCGCCGACGGTGAGGTGCCGCCCTCCGCGGCCGTCGAAGACCTCGCGGTGCATCTCCTGCAGGAACTCATGGATCTGCGCCCCCATCGGCGAGCCGCCGCCGGTGGCCGGAGCCGGTCCGTCGATCAGCTCGACCCTTTTGGCGATGAAGTTGATCACGTCCATCCGAAAGCCGTCGACGCCGCGGTCCAGCCACCAGTTCATCATCGCGTAGACGGCCTGACGCACCTCGGGGTTCTCCCAGTTGAGGTCGGGCTGCTGCTTGGCGAACAGGTGCAGGTAGTACTCGTCGGTGGCGGGATCGAGCGTCCAGGCCGGGCCGCTGAAGGCGCTGCCCCAGCCGTTCGGCGGGCCGCCGTCGGCCTGGGGCTGCCGCCACCAGTACCAGTCGCGCTTCGGGTTCGTCAGCGACGAGCGTGATTCCTGGAACCAGGCGTGCTCGTCGCTGGTGTGGTTCACCACCAGGTCCATCACGATCTTTATGCCGCGCTCGTGGGCCTCGGCCAGCAGCAGGTCGAACTCGGCCAAGCTGCCGAAGACCGGTTCGATGTCCTGGTAGTCGCTGATGTCGTAACCGTTGTCATGCTGTGGTGACGGGTAGATGGGGGAGAGCCAGACCGCGTCCACGCCGAGCTCGGCGAGGTAGTCGAGCTTCGAACGGATGCCGCCGAGGTCGCCGATCCCGTCGCCGTCCGAGTCCGCGAAGCTGCGCGGATACACCTGATAGACGACGGCACTGGTCCACCAGGAGGCGCCCGTCGCGGGGGTGGTCGTCCCGGACGTGGGTGCGGGTGTCGTCATTTGATCGATCCTCTCATTACGCCGGAGATAACCCAGCGCTGGGCAAAAATGTACACAATCAGCAGCGGGGCCATGGCCATCAGGTATGAGGCGAACGCGGCCGAGTAGTTGGTGTTGAACTGGCCCTGGAACACGAATTGGGAGAGTTGCAGGGTGCGTGCCGCCGGGTCGGAGAGCACGACGAGAGGCAGGATGAAGTCATTCCACGCCCAGACGCAGGTAAGGATGCCGACGGTCGCGTTCATCGGGGTCAACAAGGGGAAGATGATCTGCCAGTACACCCGCCAGGTGGTCGCCCCGTCGGTGTAGGCCGCCTCCTCCAACTCGATCGGGATCGATTTGATGAACGCGACGTAAATGAAGACGTTGAGCGAGAGCCCGAACACCGCGTAGAGCAAGATCAACCCGACCTGGTTGTCCAGACCGAACAGGGCTGTCTCTTTCACGACCGGGAGCATGATGATCGGGAACGGGATGAAAATGGCGGACAGCAGGTAGAAGTAGACGCCCGTGAAGAACGGCTTGTGCAGGTTGCGGGCGATGGCGTAAGCCACCAGCGAGTTCGTCAGCAGGGTGAGGACGACGGCGCCGACGGTGATCAGGGCCGTGTTCATCAGCGCTTGCGGGAATTTGGTCAGCGTCCAGGCATCGGCGAAGTTCTCCCAGTGGACGCTGGTGGGGAGCGCGAACCCGGTGCCGCCGAGCTGGTCGGGGGACTTCAGCGCGGTGATCACGGCGAAGTAGAGCGGCACCAGTACGGTGATCGCGCAGACCGCGATCAGCGCGGTGGCCCACCAGTTGATCCGGGTGCGGTTGGTGTTGATGCGCGGGACACCGCGCGGGTCACGGGCCGCCCGGGGGGATGCGGGTTCGATCGTGGCGGGGGAGTCGATGGTGATAGCCATTAGAAGTCGGCCTCCTTGCGCTGAAGAACTCGGAACTGCAGGAACGAGACGAGCATGATCACGATGACGAACAGCACCGCGTTGGCGGACTGGTAGGCGAACTCGCCGCCTTGGAAACCGCCCCGGAAGATGAGTAGGGTGACCGATTCGGTCGAGGTGCCCGGCCCGCCGGCGGTGAGGGCGACGATGTGGTCGAAGGTCTGCAGGAACCCCTTCAGGCTCAGCACCATGTTGATGGTGAAAAAGGCGCCGATCATGGGGAACGTGATCGACCGGAATTGCCGTCCCGGCGTGGCCCCGTCGATGGCGGATGCCTCGTAGAGCTCTTGAGGGATCGTCTGCAGACCGGCCAGGTAGAGGATGATCGCGAACGCGCAGGCCTGCCAGACCGCGAGGGCGACGATGGCCGTCCACGCCCAGTCCGGGTTGGTGAGGATGTTGTCACGGAACACCGGGACGTTCGACAGGATCCGGGGGAGCGAGTTGGCGAAGAAATACTGGAAGACGTACCCGACGACCAGGATCGCCAGCACGTAGGGGATGAAGAAGATGCCGCGAAAGGTGGACTGGAACGCGATCTTCGCGTTGAGTCCGACCGCGATGGCCAGCGAGATCACGTTGGTGAGGATGGTGGCGACGATGGCGAAGCCGAAGGTGAAGCCATATGCCTTCAGTACCCGGTCGTCCTGGAACAGGGCGATGAAGTTGCCGCACCCGACGAAGTCCCACGCGCCGAAGCCTGCGTAGTTGGTGAAGGAGAAGAAGATGCCGATGAGTACCGGGACGGTGTGCAGCAGCGCGAAGACGGCGACCGCGGGGACGACCATCCAGTAGAAGGCGCGCGGAGTGGCGCCGACGCGTCGCCGCGCCGTGCTCGGCCGCGACGCTCGGGGCGTCTGCTTCGGCCGGGGCCGGGTCAGGACGGAAGTAGCCATCAGTTAGTCTCCGCTTCGTATCGAGGTGGTGCGTGACGCGACCTTGCGCCATTCGTTGTCGAGGGTGGCCAGCGCTTTCGCGCTGTTCTCGTCGGTCAGGAACTGCTGAACGATGGGCCCGAGCGGGATGCTCGCCGGGATCTGGTGATCGACGAAACCGGTGATCCGGCCGGCCTGGAAGTACGGTTGCAGTTCCGCCAGGGCCGGGTTGGTGTTCTCGGCCGCGTCCCGGGCCGTCGAGAACATGTTCTGTGAGGCTGCGAAGGAGTTGAGCACCTCCTCCTGGAAGAGGAAGTCCACGAAAAGTCGGGCTTCGGCAAGGCGCGGTGTGTCGCGGCCGATGGCAATGGCCACGTCGACACCGGAGACAAGCTCGATGTCGGCCGGGTCATCCGTCACCGGGTAGGGGAAACCGCCGACGCTGAGGTCGGGGTTGTTGGCCAGGATCGGGCTGAGGGCCCAGATCCCCTGCATCAGCATGGCCGATTCGCCGTTCGCGAAAGCCAGGTTGCCGTCTTCGTACGTGCGGCCGAGGTAGCCGTCCTGCGCGTAGGAATACAGCGTCTGCAGCTTCTCGAACGTCTCGTCGTAGTTCTTCGCGAACGAGACGGCCGAGTCGGGACCCACCTCCTCACCCTCCGCGCGGAGATCGGAGAAGAAATCGTCGCCGCCGAGTTGGGCGCCGATACCGTTCAGGGAGGATTGCACCGTCCATGCGTCGGCCGCGGTGCCGAAGAACGGGGCGATACCGGCCGCCTGGAGCGTGTCGCAGGCGGCGACCAGCTCGTCCCAGGTGGTGGGGATCTCGATGCCCTGCGCGGCGAAGATGTCACGGTTGTAGAGCACGCCGTTGCCGTTGTTCGCGAAGCCGAGGGCATTCACCTCGTTCTCGTAGGAGCCGAGGGCGCCGACGATGTCCTGAACGGCCGGGTTGATCCGGTCGAGAACGGGGTCGCCGCTGAAGTCGTGGAAGACACCGGCCCGCGCCAGCTGGCCGAAGTTCCCCGATCCGTTCAGACTGATCACATCGGGCACCTTGTTCTTGACCAACAGGGTGCGGATGGCGGTGTCCGCATCGGGGACGGCGTTCTGGGTCACCCGGATGCCGGGATTCTCGGCCTCGAAATCGGCGATGATGCCGTCGAAGTCCGCGATGGCCTCGGACTTGAACTGGAAGAAATCGAGGGTGACGACGTCGCTCTGATCCGGGGCGCAGCCGCTGAGGGCGCCGAGCCCGAGCGTACCGGCCAGGAGAAGTGCCGCGGATCGCCGGAGCGTCCGCACCCTCCTCGACCGGTGGCGTCGCCGGGCGAGTGTCTGGTACGTCGTCGTATCCGTCATTGCGGGACTCCTTAGGCCGTCATGTCGCTGCATAAATCTTTCTACGGCAAAAAGAATAGGACGTCAACTCAGGGAATCTACCGCTGTCGTGGGGTGAAGAGTTCGCCAGGGCCAGAGCATTCATGCCACTATGGAATAAATGGCACCTCAGGGGGCGGATATGACCACGGATGCGGCGTCGACAGTGAGCGAGACCTCCCGGGAACTTGCGCGAGCCGTGCTCATCCACGGCCCGATCTCCCGCAGCGACCTCGGCCGTCGCCTGGGACTGTCACCGGCCAGCCTGACGCGGTTGAGCAAACCGTTCCTCGATTGTGGCCTGTTCGTCGAGGGCAGCGAAGACCGCGACGGGACCGTCGGGCGCCCGGCCCGGCCCTTGGACGTCCGGGTGGATGCCAGTCGGTTCGTCGGCGTGAAACTCACCGGCGACGACGTCTTCGCCGTGCTCACCGACCTGCGAGCCAATGAGGTGGGTTCGGCCCGGCGGGAGCTCGCCGATCACACTGTCGGGCACGTTGTGGCCCGGATCGACGAGGTCGTGCGCGAGCTCGGCGGCCCGGACGGGCTGTCGGCGCTCGGCGTCTGCGTGGGTGGGCATGTCACCGACGCCCGGGTCGTGACCCGGGCGCCGTTCCTGGGCTGGCACGACGTGGACCTGGCCACGCGGCTCGAGCGACTGCTCGGAATTCCGGTCACGATCGAGAACGATGTCGTCGCGCTCACCTCAGCCGAGCAGTGGTTCGGAGCGGTCCGGGGTGCCCCGACCTTCGCGGTTCTGACCATCGGCGTCGGCGTCGGCTACGGACTGGTCGTCAACGACCAGGTGATCGTGACGGCCGACAGCGGCCTGGGCCTCGGTGGGCACATCCCGCTCGACCCGAACGGGCCGCTCTGCCCGGAAGGACACCGCGGCTGCTCGCAGGCAATGCTCACGAGCCAGAGCGTTTCTGCCCAGGTCAGCGTGGCCCTCGGCCGCGAGGTCGACTACGACGAGGTGCTCCGGCTCGCGGTGGAGGGGAACCGGGCTGCGGCATCCGTCGTCACCACCACCGGTCGCGGACTGGGCCGGTTGATCGCGGTGATCGCCAATATCGGGATGCTCGACACGATCGTGCTCTCCGGGGAGGGGATCGCACTGTGGGCGCTGGCATCCGAGGAGGTCATCGCCGCTGCCCGAGCCGACCGCGACCCGGATGCGACACCGCTGACAATCGTCGTCGACGACAGCGGGGTCTCCTCCTGGGCCCGCGGGGCCGCGGCTGTTGCCATCCAGCGCTCGCTCGGCCGATTGGCCGCTGCCGCCAGCGAATAGAATCGTCCATGCGCGCTGCGCGCTACGCGCCGCGCGAGTGGGAGGCTGCACATGCAATTCGGGATCTTCACCGTCGGTGACCTGACGGTCAACCCCACGACGGGCCACACCCCCACCGAGCACGAGCGGATCACGGCCATGGTCGCCATCGCCGAGAAGGCCGAAGAGGTCGGCCTCGACGTCTTCGCCGCCGGCGAGCACCACAACCCGCCCTTCGTGCCCTCGTCGCCGACGACGCTGCTCGGCTACATCGCCGCGAAGACCGAGCGCATCACCCTCTCCACGGCCACGACATTGATCACGACGAACGACCCGGTCAAGATCGCCGAAGACTTCGCCATGCTCCAGCACCTCTCCGGCGGCCGGGTCGACCTGATGCTCGGTCGCGGCAACACCGGCCCGGTCTACCCGTGGTTCGGCCAGGACGTGCGCCAGGGCATCCCGCTGGCGCTGGAGAACTACGCGTTGCTGCGCCGGTTGTGGCGCGAGGACGTCGTGGACTGGGAGGGCCAGTTCCGCACCCCGCTGCAGGGGTTCCAGTCGACGCCGCGCCCGCTCGACGAGGTGCCGCCGTTCGTCTGGCACGCCAGCATCCGCAGCCCGGAGATCGCCGAGCAGGCCGCGTTCTACGGTGACGGCTTCTTCGCCAACAACATCTTTTGGCCCAGGGAGCACTACCTCAGGCTGATCGGGCTCTACCGGGCCCGGTTCGAGCACTACGGCCACGGTCGAGCCGACCAGGCCATCGTGGGCCTCGGAGGGCAGGTCTTCATGCGCACGAACTCGCAGGACGCCGTCGACGAATTCCGGCCCTACTTCGACAACGCCCCGGTCTACGGCCACGGCCCGAGCCTTGAGGAGTTCACCGAGCAGACGCCGCTGACCGTCGGCAGCCCGCAGCAGATCATCGACCGCTACGCCGGCATGCGCGACTACTTCGGCGACTATCAGCGTCAGCTCTTCCTGATCGACCACGCCGGACTGCCGTTGAAAACCGTGCTCGATCAGCTCGAAATCCTCGGCGGCGAGGTGGTGCCCGTGCTCCGCACGGAGCTGGCCGTGAACCGGCCCGCCCACGTTCCCGACGCACCCACGCACGCCTCGCTGAAGGCCGACGCCGCGATAGGTCGGCTCGCGGCATCCGTCGCCCGCCCGTGACCTCTCCCCGGTAAGCAGACACCATGACCATCGCGCCGCCTCAGCCATCAATGGATGCCCGCCGCGCCTTCTTCGACGCCCGTCCCGCCGCGTCCGTGGAGGTCGACCTCTCGGTGCGAATCGGAAGCCTCACCCTCGCCAACCCGGTCATGCCGGCCTCGGGCTGCTTCGGGCCCTCGCTCGGACGCTTGATCCCGGTCGCCGAGCTTGGCGCCGTGGTCACCAAGACCGTGTTCGGCACCCCGCGCGGCGGCAACGCGGCGCACCGGGTGACCGAGCTCCGGGCCGGGATGGTCAACAGCGTCGGCATCCCGAGCCGCGGGGCCGCCGGCTACCTGGCGTCGCAACATCCGCTCTACCTGGCGCTCGGCGTGCCCGTGATCGTCAGCGTCGGCGGCCACCGTTCGAGCGAGTACGCCCCCGTCGTGCAGGGCCTGCGGGGCGCGGGCGACGCCTACGAGCTCAACGTTTCCTGTCCGAACCTCGACCGCCACGGCACCGACATCGGCGCCGATCCGGACGCCATCGGGAAGGTCGTGCATGCTGTGCGCCTGGAGACCGACAAGCCCCTGATCGTCAAGCTGCCGGTGCTCGTCTCCTCGATCGCGGACTGTGCCCAGGCCGCTGAGGCGGCCGGCGCCGATGCCGTCTGCGTGGCCAACTCGATCCCGGCGCTGCCGCTCACGGCCGCTACGCGAAGCCCCATTCTCGGCAACGTGATCGGCGGTCTGTCCGGCCCGAATATTCGCCCGATCGTGCTGCGCTTGGTCTGGCTGGCCTCCCGAGCGGTCGACATCCCGGTGGTCGCCTGCGGCGGGATCGAAACCGCGGACGACGCCCTCGACTACTTCTCGGTCGGCGCCCGGGCCGTGCAGGTCGGCACGGCCAGCTTCGGACGCCCGTTCGCCATGGTCGAAATCGTTCGCGCCCTGCAGGAGCGATGCGAGGGCGTCGCCGCGGCCGACATCACCGAACTGATCGAATTGTGGAGCGCCCGATGACCGTCACGACCGCCCTCGCCGCCCTCGCCGCCCTGCGCCGCCAGCAGGAGTTCGCCGCGGCCGACGAGGCCGCGCTGGACGGCCTCATCGCGGTGCGCCCGCCCGAACGGATGCCTCGGCCCGACCCGGTCTGGGACGACGCCCGCGTTCTCGTGCACGAGGTCGTGGGAGAGCGGTACCGCCGGCTCGTGCTGGCCACCGACACCATTGCGACGACCGCCCTTGCCGGACAGTTCCTGATGATCACCGTGCCCCCCACCGGCGGGGAGCGCATCCTGCTCCCACGCCCGATGGCCATCCACCGCCGCCACCCCGACGAGGGCACCGTGGAGGTCATCTACGGCTCGGCCGGCCGCGGCACCACCGCGCTCACCGACGTACTCGTGGGCCAGAGCCTCCTGGTCACCGGCCCGCTGGGCCGCGGCTTCGAGTTCCCGGATGCCGCCCTCCCGACGAAGACTCGTCCAGAGGCGCCCCGGACGGCCCTGATGATCGGCCGCGGTGTCGGCGTCTGCGCCATCATGGGCTCGGTCGAAGACGCCGCCCGGCTCGGCATCGCCGCCACCGTCGTGCTCAGCGGGAGGTCGCCGGCCAACCTGATCGGCCTGGCCGACTGCGCCGAGCTGGGCGCCACGGTCATCCCCGTCACCGACGACGACGGCTCGAGCGCGCTGCCGGCGCTTGGCGAACGGCTGCGTGGGCTTTTCGACTGGGCCCCGCCCGACGTCATCCTCGTCTGCGGCGCCGGCGTTCTCGCCCGCCTCGCCGCCGATCTCGGCGCCGAGTGGGGCGCGCCGGTGCAGGTCTCGCTGGAGGCTCACATGGCCTGCGGCCTCGGCTACTGCCACGGATGCGCCGCGCCCGTCGCCACGGATCCCGCCGTCGAGGGCCCGCTGGTGTGCGTCGATGGCCCGGTGTTCGACGCCGTGCTGCCTGGCCGGGCCGCGGCCGGGCGCGGGAAACCAGCAGGCTGAACGTCTTCTGTTAGGCTTGAGGAGGTTAATCCTCGGACTGGCCACGCAGAATCACGCTCAGTACGGAGCAGACCGGCAGCGCGCTGGTCCTCGGTGGTGGTTTCCCAACTTGCCGGCAACATCCGCAGTTGGTGAATTTCTACTGGTGGCCAGCTCTCGCGCCCTTCTTCTCCGCGTCCAGCTCGCGCGCCATACGGGCAACCGAGTCTTCATCGCCAGAATGGCGAGAAGCAAAAACCAAAGGAGAGAACCCCCATATGGAGGGTCCAGAAATCACGTTCGCCGAAACCGTCATCGATAACGGTAAGTACGGCACACGCACCATCCGTTTCGAAACCGGGCGTCTCGCCCAGCAGGCGCAGGGTTCTGCCGCCGCCTACATCGACGAAGAGACCATGCTTCTCTCCGCCACGAGCGCCAGCAAGCAGCCGAAGGAGAACTTCGACTTCTTCCCCCTCACCATTGACGTCGAAGAGCGCATGTACGCCGCCGGACGCATCCCGGGCAGCTTCTTCCGTCGCGAAGGTCGCCCGTCGACCGAGGCCATCCTCACCTGCCGTCTGATCGACCGGCCGCTGCGCCCGTCCTTCGTCGACGGACTCCGCAACGAGATCCAGGTTGTCGTCACCGTTCTGGCCATCGCGCCGGATGAGTACTACGACGTGCTCGCGATCAACGCGGCCTCGATGTCGACCCAGCTCGCTGGCCTCCCCTTCTCGGGCCCGATCGGTGGCGTTCGCGTCGCCCTCATCCCCGACGAGAACGGCTCCGGCCAGTGGGTTGCCTTCCCGAAGCACTCGCAGATCGTCGACGCCGTGTTCAGCATGGTCGTCGCCGGTCGCGTGGTGACCGACGCCAACGGCGCGCAGGACGTCGCGATCATGATGATCGAGGCCGAAGCCACCGACAACGCCTGGGACCTCATCACGGGCGGCGCCATCAAGCCGAACGAAGAGGTCATCGCCGAGGGCATCGAAGCCTCGAAGCCCTTCATCAAGCAGCTCATCGAGGCACAGCAGAAGGTTGCCGCCTCGGCCGCCAAGCCGACCGGCGCCTACCCGGTGTTCCCGTCCTACCAGCCAGCCACCTACGACGCCGTCGCCGCTCTCGCGTACGACCAATTGAAGGCCGTCTACCAGATCGCCGACAAGATCGAGCGCCAGAATGCGGATGACGCGCTCAAAGCATCCGTCAAGGAGGCCATCGCGGCCAAGGTCGCCGCCGGCGAACTCGACGCCAGCGCGAACAACCAGGTTTCCGCCGCGTACAAGTCGGTCACCAAGCTCGTCGTGCGCTCACGCGTTCTCAACGAGGGCATCCGCATCGACGGCCGTGGGCTCGCGGACATCCGCCCGCTCGATGCCGAGGTTGCCATCATCCCGCGTGTGCACGGATCCGCGATCTTCCAGCGCGGCGAGACCCAGATCCTGGGTGTCACCACGCTGAACATGCTCAAGCTCGAACAGACGATCGACTCCTTGAGCCCGGTCACCAAGAAGCGCTACATGCACAACTACAACTTCCCGCCCTACTCGACCGGCGAAACCGGCCGCGTCGGAACGCCGAAGCGCCGCGAGATCGGCCACGGAGCGCTCGCTGAGCGTGCCCTGGTCCCCGTGCTGCCGACGCGCGAGGAATTCCCCTACGCCATCCGTCAGGTCTCCGAGGCGCTCAGCTCCAACGGATCCACCTCGATGGGTTCCGTCTGTGCCTCGACCCTGTCACTGCTCAACGCCGGCGTGCCGCTGCGCGCACCCGTCGCCGGCATCGCCATGGGCCTCATCTCCGACACCGTTGACGGCAAGACCCGCTACGCGGCTCTCACCGACATCCTCGGCGCCGAAGATGCCCTCGGTGACATGGACTTCAAGGTCGCCGGCACGAGCGAGTTCGTCACCGCGATCCAGCTCGACACGAAGCTCGACGGCATCCCGGCATCCGTTCTCGCCGGCGCGCTCACCCAGGCCAAGGACGCTCGCGCGACCATCCTGGCCGTACTGAACGCCGCCATCGACCGTCCCGACGAGATGGCACCGACCGCGCCCCGCGTGATCAGCGTCCAGATCCCGGTCGACAAGATCGGCGAGCTGATCGGCCCGAAGGGCAAGATGATCAACTCGATCCAGGACCAGACCGGTGCCGACATTTCCATCGAGGAAGACGGCACGGTGTACATCGGCGCCGTTGACGGACCGTCGGCCGAGGCCGCTCGCGCCATGGTCAACGCCGTCGCGAACCCGACCAACCCGGAGATCGGCGAGCAGTTCCTCGGAACCGTCGTCAAGATCGCCGCGTTCGGCGCATTCGTCTCCCTGCTCCCCGGCAAGGACGGCCTGCTGCACATCAGTGAGGTGCGCAAGCTCGCCGGTGGCAAGCGGGTTGAGAACGTCGAAGACGTGCTCGGCGTGGGCCAGAAGGTCCTCGTGGAGATCACCAAGATTGACGACCGTGGCAAGCTCTCGCTCGCCCCGGTCCTCGACGAGTCGGCTGAGGCCGGCACCGAGGACGCACCGGTTCCGACCGAGGCGTAGTCCGCTGGGTCTACCGACAACCTCTCGCCAGGTTAGTCGGCTAGACGGAAAGCCCGTCCTGCTCCGGCAGGGCGGGCTTTTTGCAACCCGCGGTGCCGGCGGTCGAGCGTTCGGTGGTCGAGCCGGTCGAGACCCGGTGCGCCAATCTCGAGAGTCGCTGCGGCATCCGCCCCCGTCGCTGACTGCGCAGAATCCCGTGAAACGCCGTTCGAACGGCCACCGGATGCGGCGTTTCGTGAATTCCTCCGACGATACGTAGCCGACGGAGTCCTCCGGGCGGGCCTCGCGCGACTCCGGTTCCTCCGCGGTGACTCCCCGCCCGCCGCGCAGCTGTCTCCGGCACCGTGCACGGTGGTGTGGCGTGTCGGTCAGACCCGTTTGCCACAGAAACGCATCTATTTGAAAGTATTACAAGTTAGCGATATGATCAAACTGTGTCAGCGACCGGACTACCCATGGCCCAATTGAAGTCTGACCTCTTCAAAGCTCTCGGGCATCCGTTGCGGGTGCAGGTTCTGGAACAGCTGGTCGGCGGGGAACGCTCGGTCGGCAGCCTCGCCGAGGTGCTCGGCGCCGAACTGTCGAACCTGTCCCAGCAGCTGGGAGTCCTGCGCCGCGCCGGCGTAGTCGCCACCCGACGAGAAGGCAACACCATCTTCTACGGACTGCGGGACCCGGGTGTCGCCGAGCTCCTGGCCATCTCCAAACGGATGCTCGTCACCAGCCTTGAGGACTCCCACGCCCTGCTCCGCACCATCGAGCAGGGCTCGCCGTAGCCCGAGCCCTGGGCCCTGCTCCGGCCCCGACGACACCGGGCGCTAGCGTACGCCCCGCTAGAGGTCGTTGCCGGCGTAGGACTGGTTGAAGCTCTTGTTCACGAGGGGGAAGTCCGGCACGATCGTCTCGGACAGGGCCACCGGCAGCGCGGGCCAATTGAAGTAGGACGGGTCGACGACCTTCAGCCGCGTGACGGTGCCGTCTGGCCCCAGTTCGACCCGGTGGCAGATGGTTCCGCGCCAGCCCTCGACGAGGGCAAGGCCGCTCGCCGCATCCGTCGTCGCCGCATCCGTCGTCGTCACCGCCGGAGACGACGCCGCGGCCGCACCGCCACGGTGTGCGCCCAGTCGGGCGATGAGGTCGATCGCCACCGCAATGGACACCTCGAACTCGCCCGCGCGCACCCGGTAGCGGCTGAGCACGTCGCCGCCGGTGTCGGTGACCACATGGAAGTGCTCACCCAGATCGACGAAGGGATGGTCGCGGCGTGCGTCGGCGTCGACGCCGGATGCCCGCGCCACATAGCCCAGCGTGCCCATGGCCTCGGCCTGGCTGGTGGGCAGCGGGGCCGTGCCAGTGAACCGGTCCCGCACGATCGCGTGCCCGAGGGTGATCGCGATGATCTCCTGAACGTCCGCTGCGACGCCGCGGAGGGCGGCGGAATCCGGCAGAGCGAGAACCCGTACCCCGCCCACGGACAGCGCCCCGCGCAGGAAGCGGTGGCCGGTGACGGTCTTGTTGATACGCAGTAGTGTTTCGCGGAGCCGCTGAGTGTGCGAGTTCACGACGCCGAACCCCACGTCGTTGGCCAGCGAACCGAGGTCGGAGACGTGGTTGTAGAGGCGTTCGAGTTCGAGCAGCAGGGCGCGCAGCAGGCGGTCGGGCTCGGAGATCTCGATGCCGGAGGCCGCCTCGATCGCCATCGTGTAGGCCAGCGTGTGGCCGATGACGGTGTCGCCGGCGATCTGCTCGGCCATCTCGATGCCATCCGCAGGCAGACGACCCTCGAAGAGCCGCTCGACGCCGCGGTGCATGTACCACTGGCGGGCTTCCATCCGCACGATGGTCTCGCCGACCACGGAGAAACGGAAGTGGCCGGGGTCGATGATTCCGGCGTGGATGGGGCCTACGGCGATCTCGTAGACCCCGGGGCCCTCGACCTCCACGAACGGGAACGACTCGACGTCGGGTTCGAATTCGGGGGTGGCCGTGGCGTCCTTCCGCATCGGGTACCAGCCGCGGGGCCAGTGGCCGTGGCGCACCAACCGGTGGGGCTGAGGGTGGTTCGCCGGCCGCACGCCGAACAGGTCGCGGGTGCCGCGCTCGAAGTTGCCGGCCGGGAACGAGAGGTCGGCCAGACTCGGAATCCAGGCGTCGTCATAGGGGACGGGCACGACGAGGTCGATCTGGCGCCGGGGGAAGACGGCGACGAAGGAGTAGACCACGCGCAGCCGGTCGCCGTCGTCGTGGCACGCGACCAGCGCGAGCCGGTTTCCATCGGTCAGCAAGGCGGCGGCTTCGCCCCGGAGTTCGTCGCGGGTGAGCGTGCGCACCTCCGGGGTTGCGGCTCGCACCGGATTCGGGTTCGTCATTGGATTCCTCCCAGAACCTCGGCTGCACGCGTCAGGAGTGTGCCGACCGGGTCCGCTATGAAGGCCACCACCGCGGTGGTGCCCAGGGCGAGGATCAGCGGCAGCATCGGCCCGTGCCCCGATCGGTCCGGCACGAGGGGGTCGTCCGGGTGCGGCGCGGCGTCCGCCAGGGTGACGGATGCGCTCGGAATGGAGACCGGGACGGCTCCGGTGACGGATGCCGCGGCCCTCGCAGCCGGGACGGCCGCAGCCGGGACAGCCGGGACGGCCGCAGCCGGGACGGCCGGGACGGCCGTGGCCGCAGGCGCCCCGATCGTCATGGCCACCGTCAACCGGGTGAGGCTGGCGAAGATGACGAGCAGCAGTACCAGGGCGATGCCGACCACCACGCCCAGGCCGGTGGAAAAGCCGGCCACGATGATGCCGACCTCGGAAAAGAAGATGCTGAACGGGGGGAACCCGATCAGAGCGGCCATAGCGATCAGCCAGGGCACGGCCAGTCCCGGCCGCCGCACGAGCAGGGCGCGCACGTCGTCGATCTTCGGGGTGCCCTCGACCTCGAGGATGCGGCCCGAGATCACGAACAGGGTGGCCTTGGTCAGCCCGTGGCCGAGCACGTACAGCAGCACGGCCGGCAGGGCCGCCGCGCCGATGGCCGCGCCGATGGCCATCATTCCCATGTGCTCGATGCTGGAGTAGGCCAGCATCCGTTTGAAGTCGCGCTGGCGGATCAGGAGCGCCGCCGCTACGAAGAGGGAGAGCAACCCGCCGACGCTGAGCATGATGCGCAGGAAGTCCGGACCGATCACGGCGTCGGTGATGGTCTGGATGCGCAGGATCGCGTAGAGGGCGACCGCGAGCAGGACGCCGGACATGAGCCCGGAGACGGGTGCCGGCGCCTGGCTGTGCGCGTCGGGCAGCCAGCTATGCATGGGGGCGAGCCCGGCCTTGGTGGCGAAGCCGAGCACGGCGAGGGCGCCGCCGGCGCGGATCAGCGCGGGGTCGAGTGGCAGGCCGGCGTGGCTGAGCACGAGCCAGGACAGGGTTGCCTCGCCCGTGCCGCGCGAGGCGGCATAGATGAGCACGATGCCGAGCAGGGCGATGGCCACGCCGACGGAGCCGAGGATGACGTACTTCCAGGCGGCTTCCAGCGATCGGGGGGTGCGGTGGTGGCCGACCAGGAAGGCCGTGGCGATGGTGGTGGCCTCGACGGCGGCCCACATCAGGCCGATGTTGTCGGCGAGCACCGCGAGGCTCATCGCGGCCAGGAAGATCGAGATCAGGGCGTCGTAGGAGCCGGCGAACCGCGCGGGCTCGGCCGTGGCGTGGCCGAGCCCTCCCCAGGTGGAGACGAGCCCGACGGCGCCGACCACGGTGAGCATGTACGCGCTCAGCGCGTCCGCGCGGAGCAGCCCGCCGCCCAGTGTGGGAACTTCGTCCGCGAGCACGACGCTCACCAGGAGCAGGCCCGAGATGAGCACGGCGACGCTGGAGGCGATGGGGCTGAGCCGGCGCAGCGCGGGGGAGGGCACGCCGAGGCTCAGTACGGCGAGGAGGGCCGGAATGGCCAGAGGGGTCCAGAGGGCGAATGACATCAGTCGTGCAACTTTCTGAGCTGATCGATCTCGGTGTTGCCGAACTTGGTGCGCATACGGCCGGCGAAGACGTAGAGGATGACGACGACCAGTAGCACGTCGAGGGAGATGCCGAGCTCGAGGAACAGCGGCACACCACCCGAGGTCAGGAACGCAACGGTGGCGATGCCGTTGTCGAGCACGAGGAAGCCGATCAGCTGTGACCCGGCCTGCCGGCGGGTGACCAGCAGCAGGAAACCGATCAGCACCATGGCCAGGCCGATCGGAGCCGCGTGGGCCGAGATGCTGATGTCGCCGGCGAGCACCCGACTGGCCACGACGTAGCTGAGGATGGTCAGAAGAGCCACGGTCAGCAGGGCCGCCGTCGGGTTGAGGCGCGGCGCCTCATCCGTTCGCGTGGTGGCGTGGGTCTCGCGGGCGAGCACCCACGGCAGGCCCATACCCTTGACCAGCAGCACGAGCAACGAGACCAGGATCACCTCGACCTCGCCCTCCTCCAGGCCGATCACGGCGACCAGCGCGGCCAGCGCGAAGCCCTGCACGCTGAGCAGCCGGATCGACGCCAGCAGCGAGTGCCGCCAGACCATCAGGGCGCTGGTGAGCAGCAGGGTGCCGGTGCAGAGACCGATCAGCTGCGGGTAAATGGTGGTGAACACGGATGCTCCTAAGCGACCAGGTAGGAAGCGGTGACGGCCAGCAGGCCCAGGGCGAACGACCCCGCCAGCAGCTCGGGAACGCGGAACAGGCGCGCCTTGGCCAGGAAGACCTCACCCACGCTGAGCACAACGCCCAGCAGCAGGATTTTCACGGTGACGGTGCCCACGCCGACTATCACGCCGGGCACCGAGAAGTCGGTCATGATTCCCCATGGCACGATCAGGTTGCTGAGCAGGCCGAGCAGGGCGGCCAGCTTGAGCCAGGAGCCGAGTTCGAGCCAGACCAGATCGCGGCCGGAGGCCTCGAGCACCATGGCCTCGTGCAGCATGGTCACTTCGAGGTGGGTCGACGGGTTGTCGACCGGCAGACGGCTGGTCTCGGCCATGATGGCGATGGCCAGGGCGACCATGGCCAGCAGGCTGACCGGGGAGATGATCACGGCCGGATTCAGGAGCCGGGTCTCCACGATCAGCGAGAGGGTGGAGGTGCCGGCCGGGATGGAGAGCGCGTAGACCGCGAGCAGCAGGGTCGGCTCGACCAGAGCGGCGACGGTCATGTGACGGCTGGAACCCATTCCGCCGAATGCGGTGCCGGCGTCGAGGCCGACCAGGGCCAGAGCCACCACGCCGATCAGCATGATGGAGACGATCACGAACAGGTCGCTGGGGATGAGCGGCAGCGGCAGGGTGCCGACCAGCGGCAGGAGTGCGCAGAGCAGCAGGCTGGACACCAGGAGGGTGACCGGACCGGCCGCGAGCATCCAGCTGCTGTCGGCGGCGCGGACCGGATTCTTCGCCAGGAGCTTGCGCACATCGCGCCACGGCTGCCAGATGCCGGAACCGGCCCGGCCTTCGAGGAGGGCCCGCACCTGGCGGATCACGCCGATCAGGAGGGGGGCGAGGAACACGAACAGCGCCAGCTGGACCAGGGCGATGATGATCGCCGCGGCGCCGGTCACAGGGACACCACGATCAGAACGCAAAGCAGGGCGACGAAGGAATAGGACAGGTAGCGATGGATGCTGCCGTTCTGCGCTCGTCGGGCCAGAATGCCGAAGCGTTGCATGAGGTTCAGCACCGGGCGGTAGAGCCGGGTCTCGACCACGTCGGACACGGTCTGTTCCACGTGCACGCGTTCCACCAGGTAGCGGGATTCACCCACGTGGGTGACCTCCACGTCGCGGGTGGGCCGGAGCACGTCGTCGAAGACGCGCACCAGCGGCTCGGCATACGAGGTGGCCGTGTACTGCATCCGCGGCCGCAGCCGTGACCCGCCGCCGGCCCAGGGGAGCGGCGAGGTGCGGGTGGGGTGTCGCCGGGCGGAAACGAACAGCGTGATCAGCACGGGCACGAGCAGCAGGGCGGCCAGCACGACGAAGGTGGTGGGGTCGAGTACGGCGTCGATGCCGCGGGCGTCCACGCCGGCGAGGCCGATGGTGCGCACGTCGGGGCTGAACGCCGGGCCCACGGCCGAGCCGATGGCCACGGCGAGCGGGCCGGGTATCAGGCCGAGCCCGACCACGAGGAGGGCGCCGAGCACGAGCGGGATGCGCATGATGACGGGCACCTCGTCGGCCAGTGCGGCCTTCCGGGAGCGCGGGCGGGCCAGGAAGGCGATCCCGTAGGCCTTGACGAAGGTGAGCAGGGCCAGCCCGGCGGTCAGGGCGATTACGGCGACCGCGAGTGGCATGGCCACGGATGCCGCGACGGAGACGACCTCCCCGTCGACCCGAGAACCGTGGATCAGAGCCTGCAGCAGCATCCACTCGGCGACGAACCCGCTCGTGACGGGCAGGGCCGCGGCGCCCATGGCGGCTCCGCCGAACGCGGCGGCGGTCCAGGGCATCCGGCTGCCGAGGCCGCCGAGCCGGTCGAGGTTCATCTCGCCGGCCGCGCGGGCCACGGCCCCGGCCCCGAGGAACAGGGTGGACTTGAACGCGGCGTGGCTGAGCATCAGCAGCAGGGCGGCGACAAGGGCCGCGTCGGCCGCGGCCGCGGCGTTGTCGGCGCGCAGCAAAACGGATGCCCCGAGCCCCAGGAACACCAGCCCCATGTTCTCGGTCGTGGAGTAGGCCAGCAGCACCTTGAGGTTGCTCGCCACGGAGGCCTGCAGAATCCCGTAGAGCGCGGACACCCCGCCGAGCACCATGATCAGCACTCCCCACCAGGCCGGGCCGTTCGGCAGCAGCCGCACGACGACGAGGAGGGCGCCGTAGACGCCGATGTTGACCATCGCGCCGCTCATCGCGGCGGCGACGTGGCCGGGGGCCTCGGGCAGCACCCGCGGAACCCAGACGTGCAGGGGCACGAGCTCCGCCTTGCCGCCGAAGCCGAGCAGCAGCAGCAGGAACGCCACGCTGGCCTGCCAGGTGAAGGGATCGATGGTGGCGAGGTCGGCGAACCCGGTGCCGCCGGCCAGACCGGCGAGCATGGCGAAGCCGGCCAGCACGAAGAAGAAGCTCAGCTGCGACATCGCCGAGTACCAGACCAGGGCGGAGGCGACCGTGCCGCGGGTGGCGTGGTGGGCCAGCAGCAGCGCCGTGGAGCCGAGCGTCATGATCTCCCAGAACAGCAGGAACGACACCACATCGGTTGCGGCCGGCACCAGCTGCATGCCGGAGAGGAACACGGCCATCGACAGCCACGAGGTGCGCGAGGCCGAGGCCACGCGGGCGGAGCCGATCCCGAACAGGGAGGCGAGCACGCCGACGACGGAGACGACCACCATCACCAGTCCGCCGAGGCGGTCGGGGGAGAGCACGAGCGGGTCCATCGGCAGGGCGGTGGGGATGCTCAGCGACCCGGTGCCGCCGGAGAGCGCGATCGCACCGGTGACGACGCCGGCCACGGCGAGCAGGGTGCAGACGGATCCGCTGACCCGCGAGCGCCAGGACGTGGGTGTGAGCAGGGCCGCGGCGACGGCGACCACGAGCAGCAGGGCTTGGCCGATCATGCCGGCTTCGAGGGCGGTCATCGACCGGTCATCCGGCGCAGTGCTTCGACGATGACGGCCGGCTCGGGCGGGTTGCCCGGCACGGACAGGTCGACGTGCACGAAGTCCGACACCGGCCCGGCCACGCCGTAACCTTCGGCGAAGACACCGCCGGTGATGGCGCAGTCGCCGACCGCGATCACGAAGCGGGGGGTCGGCGTGGCGTCAATGGTGCGGCGCATCGGCTCGATCAGGTTGCGGGTCACGGCGCCCGTGATCACGAGCAGGTCGGCGTGACGCGGCGACGCGACCAGACGGATGCCGTATCGTTCGACGTCGTAGACCGGGCCGAACGCGCTCTGCACCTCCATCGCGCAGTCGTTGCAGCTGCCGGCGTTGATGAAGCGCACCTGCACGCTGCCGCCGAAGACCTCGGCGCCGGGGAACAGGGCCGGGGCCGGTGGGGCCGCCTCGGCGATGCGGCCACCGGTTCGGATGAGGTTCAGGAGTCGTGTGACGCTCAACTCAGGCTCCGCGTGGCACGATACATCATTACTTCTTTATATACCTATATAATGAATTTATCAAATAGATTCGGGTCATTCTTCGGGCCAGGGCGCGCTCAGGGAGTCCACGGCTTCCTGGGTGTACTCGATCACCGCGGTGAGGAGCTGCTCCATCGAGGTGGACCGCAGCAGCTCGATCTGGTCCAGCGGGCCCAGCGGGGCGATACCGGCGATCTGCCAGGCGGCCGCCGTCGGATCCCGGGACAGCTCCACCGTCGAGGGCCAGAGCTGGTCGGCGAATTCGCTCGCGAGGGCCAGGGCGCGTCGTACGGCCTGCTCGGCCCGTTCCCGCAGCGGCAGCAGGTCGTCGTCCCAGTCCAGCTCGGCAAGGTCGCGCACCGTGGCCTGGGGGTGCGGGTCCTCGGTCAGCCAGTCGATGACCTCGACCCGGCGTTCGCCCTGGGCGGTCACCCCGACGAATCCCTCGGCGGCCTCGAGTTCGGTGATCTGGGCCACGGTCCCGTAGTGGAACCGCCGCTCGCCGCCGCCGACCTCCTGGCCGCGTTCGATCAGCACCACGCCGAACTCGGCCGGCTCCTCCTTGAGGATGCGCGACAGCATGACCAGGTAGCGGTCCTCGAACACCCGCAGCTGCAGCGGCATATAGGGGAACAGCACCGACCCGAGCGGGAACATCGGCAGGGACGTCACCGGCAGCGCGGTCATGGGCGGGGGCGCTCCAGCAGTGGGGTGATCCGGTAGGGGATCAGCTCGCCCATGGCCAGGGACGTCTCGGTGCGATCGACACCCTCGCAGGCGAGGATGGTGCCGTCGATGCGGAACAGGTCGTCGGCATCCGCGCAGACCACGCGCACCAGAATGTCGGTCGCCCCGCTCATGCCGTGCGCCTGCACGATTTCCGGAATGCGGGCGAGCTCGGCCACGATCTGGGCGAGGCGTTTCTGCTGCACGTGCACCTCGATGAAGGCCGTCAGCGGATAGCCCAGCGCGACTGGGTTGATGCGGCGGTCGAAGGAGAGGAACGCGTTCGACTCCTCGAGCCTGGCCATGCGCGCCTGCACCGTGTTGCGGGAGAGGCGCAGCTGCTGGGCGAGCGCCACGAACGTGCTGCGCGGATCGGCGCACAGAGCGCGGAGCAACTGTAAGTCGACTTTGTCCAGACTGTGCATACTGCTCGACGGTAGCAGGCAGGCTGCCCCATGAATAGGGCAAATTGCTCAAAATTTATTGTCATGGTTGTGCTCCATGTCGCGGAATCGTACGCTCTCAACAACTTCGGCAACGACGCTGGGAGCGCATCTGATGCACACTGTCCACACCGGGGAGACCCCCGACATTCTTCTGCAGCTGCTGAGCCCCGAGGGGATGCGGCTGGCCGACGCCGATCTGGATCCCTGGGTCGCGGAGGTGACCGGGGCCGACCTCGCGGCGCTGTACCAGGACATGGTGGTGGTGCGCCGCATCGACGCCGAGGCCACGGCGCTGCAGCGTCAGGGAGAGCTGGGGCTCTGGCCGCCGTTGCTCGGCCAGGAGGCCGCGCAGATCGGCTCGGGCCGCGCGCTCCGCGCCGACGACTTCGTCTTCTCCAGTTACCGTGAGAACGCCGTCGCCTGGTGCCGGGGCGTAGCGCCCACCGACATCCTCCGGGTGTGGCGCGGCACCGCGCAATCCGGCTGGGACCCGCTGGTGTACCGAATGGCGACGCCCAGCATCATCATCGGGGCGCAGACCCTGCACGCCACGGGCTGGGCGATGGGAGCCCGGTTCGACGGCGCGGACTCGGTGGCCGTGGCCTACTTCGGCGACGGCGCGACCAGCGAGGGCGACGTCAGCGAGGCGCTCGTGTTCGCGGCGAGCTTTCAGGCACCGGTGGTCTTCTTCTGCCAGAACAACCACTGGGCCATCTCCGAGCCGGTCGGACTGCAGACCCGCTTCGGCATCGCCGGCCGGGCCCCCGGGTTCGGCATTCCCAGCCTCCGAATCGACGGCAACGACATCCTGGCCGTGATGGCCGCGACCCGGCTGGCCCTGAACCGCGCCCGCACCGGGGGAGGCCCCACCTTCATCGAAGCCGTCACCTACCGGATGGGCCCGCACACGACCGCGGACGACCCCACTCGCTACCGGCCCGCGGCCGAACTCGAGGAGTGGGCGAAGAAAGACCCGATCCTGCGACTGCGACGGCTGCTCGATTCTCTCGGCCTGTTCACCCCCGAGCTGGAGTCTGAGACCCAGGCTCTGGCCGACGCCACGGCCGCCGAGCTGCGCGCCGGCTGCATCGGCCTGCCTGACCCGGAGCCGTTGACCGTGCTCGCCAACGTCTACGCCACCCCGCATGCCGGGGTCGACCGCCAGCGCGCGGAGTACGCGGCCTACCTGGCGAGCTTCGAGCCGACCGGAGGGAAGGTCTGATGTCAATCGAAACCATCCGGAGTGCACCGGCTGCACCCGCGAACGGCGCGACGCCGGTGCCTGTGACGCCGGTGCCTGTGACGCCCGTTCCTGTGACGCCGGTGCCGCCGATCGAGGCGGCGCTGACGGAGACGAAGACCCTGACCCTGGCCAAGGCGATCAACGCCGGGCTGCGCCAATCCATGCTCGACGACCCGAAGGTGGTGCTCCTCGGCGAGGATATCGGCGCCCTCGGCGGCGTGTTCCGGGTGACCAGCGACCTGCTCGCCGAGTTCGGGCCGAACCGGGTCGTCGACACCCCGCTGGCCGAGTCCGCCATCATCGGCACCGCGGTGGGGCTGGCGTACCGCGGCTACCGCCCGGTCTGCGAGATCCAGTTCGACGGCTTCATCTTCCCCGGATTCGACCAGATCGTCAGCCAGGTGTCCCGGTTCCACTACCGCACCCAGGGGGCCCTGCGCATGCCCCTCACCATCCGGGTGCCGTTCGGCGGCGGCATCGGCGCCGCCGAGCACCACTCCGAATCGCCCGAGGCCTACTTCACGCACACCTCGGGCCTGCGCGTGATCGCGGTCTCGAACCCGCAGGACGCCTACAGCCTGATCCGCCAGGCGATCGCCTCCGACGACCCGGTCCTCTTCTTCGAGCCCAAACGCCGCTATCACGTTTCCGGCCCGGTGACCCCGCAACTCGGCGAGCCCTTCGAGAGTGCCCGGGTCGTGGCCGCCGGCACCGACGTCACGCTGGTTGCCTACGGAGCGCTGGTGTCCACGGCGACGGATGCCGCGCTCGCCGCCGCCGACGAGGGCATCTCGGTCGAGGTCATCGACCTGCGCTCGCTCTCGCCGATCGACTACGCCGCCGTCGAGGCATCCGTTCGCAAAACGGGCCGGCTCGTCGTCACTCACGAGGCCGCCCGCTCGGGTGGGCTGGGTGGCGAGATCATCGCCGAGGTCACCGAGCGCTGCTTCGACTACCTTGAGGCTTCACCGGTGCGGGTCACGGGCTTCGACATCCCGTACCCGGCGGCGAAGTTGGAGAGCCACCACCTGCCCGACCTCGACCGCATGCTCGATGGCGTCGACCGAGTGCTGGGACGACGACGATGATCAAGGTTTTCAGGTTGCCCGACCTCGGCGAGGGGCTGACCGAATCGGAGATCGTTGCCTGGCGGGTCGCGCCCGGCGACACGGTGACACTCAACCAGCTCATCGCCGAGGTCGAGACGGCCAAGGCCGTCGTCGAGTTGCCGTCGCCCTTCGCGGGTGTGGTCGCCGAACTCCACCAGCAGCCCGGCACCACCGTGCACGTGGGCGACCCGATCGTCTCCTTCGAGGTCGCCGGCGCCGCGCCTCCCTCAATTCCTTCAACCGCTCCTCCCGCCGATGCGGCTCCCTCTGCTCCTGCTGCTCCTTCGGCTCCTGCCGGCGAGCCCGAACGGCTGGCCGTGCTCGTGGGGTACGGCGCCGCGGTCGAGCGTGGCGGGCGGCCGCAGCGACGAGCCCGCGCGGGGGCGACGGTTGCGCCGGGCCGGGCCGGGGTCTCTACGCTGGCCGCAACGTCGACGCCGGCCGCAACGTCCACGCCGGCCGCAACTTCGGCCGCGTCACCCGCGACTCGGGAGATGCCGGCTACCGGGGAGCGCCCGCGGTCCACGCCGCCGGTGCGCGCGCTGGCTCGCACACTGGGCGTCGACCTGACCCAGGTGACCGGGACCGGTCCGACGGGCCTCATCATTCGGGAGGACGTGGCGGCGTACGCCGCCCCCGCAGCCCTCGGCGTCTGCCACACACCGCACGAGCCGGGACTCGAGCTCGGACGCGCCGAACCGGAGGACCGGCCCCCGGCATCCGTGCCCCGTGCCCGGGAAACCCGCAGCCCGATCCGGAGCGTGCGCAAGCAGACCGCCGCCGCCATGGTGCAGAGCGCCTTCACCGCGCCGCACGCCACGGAGTTCCTGACCGTGGATGTGACGCCGACGATCGAGCTGATCGACGCGCTGAAACGCGACCGGGGGTTCGCCGACGCGCGCATCGGCGTCCTTGCCGTGGTCGCGAAGGCGCTCTGCCTCGCCGTCGCCCGCACGCCCGAGGTCAACACCCGCTGGGACGAGGCGGCCGGCGAGATCGTTCAGTTCCACTACGTGAACCTCGGCATCGCCGCCGCCACGCCGCGCGGGCTGATCGTGCCCAGCATCCCGGATGCCGACCGGCTGGCTCTCGCCGACCTCGCCGCGGCGCTCGCCGCACTGACCAGTACCGCCCGGGCGGGAGCGACCAGCCCGGCCGCCCTGCACGGCGGCACGATCTCGATCACCAACATTGGCTCGTTCGGCATCGATGCGGGCACGCCGATCCTGCCTCCGGGGGAGGCCGTGATCCTCGCGCTGGGAGCCATCGCGCCGCGGCCGTGGGAGTATCGCGGCGAGGTCGCGCTGCGGCAGGTGGTCACTCTCAGCGTCGCCTTCGACCACCGTCTCGTCGACGGCGAGCAGGCGGCCCGGTTCCTGACCGACGTCGCCGGCATTCTCGCCAACCCCGCGCGCGCCCTCGCCCTCCTGTAGGAGTCAGTGGTCAGTCCCTGACGAATTCGACGGAGATCGTGCTCCCACACCCCGAAATGCGGGTAAACCGAGCATTTTTCCAAAAATCTCCGTCGAATTGGTTCGCAGCCTGCGGGAGCCGGCCGGCAACGGATGCTCCCGAGCGCGCCTTGACGGGGTTCGGACCGCGCAGCAGAGTGGGGGGATGAAATCACCGGGCACCCTCCTCACCCCTCTCGACACCGAGTCCGTGCTCTCCGGCGGTGCCTTCGTCCACCTCGATGGCGCCCTGCACGGCTCGTTCACGACCCGGGACTTCGCCTCGGCTGTGCGCCTGGTCGACCAGGTTGCCAAGGCGGCGGATGCGATGAATCACCACCCCGACGTGCGGCTCGGCTACGGCCGCGTCGGCTTCCGCCTTTCGTCCCACGACGCCGGCGGCGTGACCGACCGTGACCTGCGGCTTGCGCTGCGCATCCAGGAACTCGCGGCTGCGCAGGGCGCCGACCGTGCGCCGGTGCGGCCGGCCCGCTACGACGTGGCGATCGACTGCACCGACGCCGAAGCGATCCGGCCGTTCTGGCGGGTGGGTCTCGGCTACGTGGAGGTCGACAGCGAGGGCGAGATCGAACTCGTCGATCCACACGACCAGGGACCGCGGGTCTGGTTCCAGACGATGGCTATCGCGCGCACCGAGCGCAACCGCATCCACCTCGACGTGTATCTGCCCACGATCGACGCCGAGTCCCGGGTGCAGGACGTCATCGCCGCCGGTGGCGATCTCCTCACCGACGAGCACGCCCCCGACTGGTGGGTCCTGGCCGACCCCGAGGGCAACGAGCTCTGCGTCTGCACCACCGTCTCCTGAGCCGGTGACGGCTTCGTCTGATGGCTCGTCGACGGATGCCCGGCTCACGCCGGCGCGAGCCCGCCGCCCGCGAGCCCGCCGCCCGCGAGCCCGCCGCCCGCGAGCCCCCCG
>NZ_SOGD01000006.1:0-100408 GCF_004402345.1 Cryobacterium sp. TMT2-15-1
AGCCGGACTTCGTGCACGTCTTCGTCGACGGCCGCATCGCCGAACAGGGCGGCCCCGAACTCGCCGACCGCCTCGAAGACGAGGGCTACGATCGCTTCCTCACCGAAACGAACGTAGGTTAGGCGCATGGTTTCCACGCTGCCCCCGGCGCGCTTCGATGAAATCGAAGAGGCGCTCAAAGACGTCATGGACCCGGAACTCGGTATCAACGTGGTCGACCTCGGGCTCATCTACGACCTGGGCTGGGACGATGAGAACAATGCCCTGATCATCCACATGACCCTGACCTCGGCCGGCTGCCCGCTGACCGATGTCCTCGAGGAACAGACCGCCGAGGCGTTGGACGGCGTCGTCGACCAATTCCGCATCAACTGGGTCTGGATGCCGCCGTGGGGTCCCGAGAAGATTACGGACGACGGCCGTGACATGATGCGAGCCCTCGGCTTTTCTATCTAATCTTCCCCGAACGCACGCGAAAACCCCGATTTCCTCCGGAAATCGGGGTTTTCGCGTTAGATGGACTGCCGGTAGCCGAAGAACTCATGGTCGTTGTGGTAACCACCAAACCCCGCACCGATCTCCGAGAAGTCCTCAACGAACTCGATTCCCTTGATCCACTTCACCATCTTGAAACCCAGCTGCGTTTCGTTGCGCAACCGAAGCGGTGCTCCGTGCCCGAAAGATAGGGTCTGCCCGTTGAGGTCATAGGCGAGCATGGTCAGTTTGTAGCTCATCTGCTCGATGGGTTGGGCGTCGTAGTACGTGCCACCGTCCGGACCCGCCGCGAAGGAATAGAAAATGATCCATTTCGCCTCGGGTTTCGGCTGCACCAGATCCAGGATCGTCTGCATGGAGATTCCGCCCCACTTCGCCACCCCTGACCACCCCTGAATACAGAAGTGCTGGGTGATCTGATCGTGATAGGGGAGACCCTGCAACTGTGCGAGGTTCAAATCGACGGGGTTCTCGACGAGCCCGTTGACCCGCAGTGTGTAGTCCGCGAAGTTGCCCGCTCGAAGCGCCTGGTATTCCTCGGAGTCCGGGTATTTGCCGTTGTGCCAGAAGTACGGCGAAATGTCCTTCTCCGTGTATTGGCCGGGGTTCGCGTCGATGTGTTCAAATAGGCGCTGCGCGCGACCGATCAGCGCGAAACCGACCTTCTGCACCACACGAGGATGCCGATAGGTGAAAGGCGTGGCTGCGAGCCATCCTCCGATGACGATGACCATCGAAGCCGCGAAGATCCCGATGCCGACCCACGATTCACTGTCCTGAGACGCATACATGTGATTGAGGTTGCGCAGGGCCCCTGTGGTCATCACCAGGGTGACGTGCACAACGATGAACATGACGAACCAGCAGAGCACGAAGAAGTGCAGCGAACGGGCCACCTGGATGCTGAACACCGAGCTGATTCTACGGAAGCGGGTCGACAGCGCGGGGGACATGCCGAGGCCGGTGACCAGGGCGAGAGGCGCCGCGATGAAAACGGTGATGAAGTAGGCGATCAGCTGCAGACTGTTGTAGTTGGTCCACCCGCTCTCGGCCGGCCAGTCCAAAGACAGGTACTGAAGGGCGGCCGACGCGGCGTTGGGGACGACGTCCCAGCTCAGCGGGACCACGCGCATCCACTGCCCCGTCGCAAAGATAAGAACACAGAAGATGATTCCGTTGAGCAGCCAGACCGTATCGACGCCGAGGTGCCACCACCGTGCGAGACCGATGGAGTGACGGCGCCCCGGCAGGCCGACACCATCGGGCAAGGTGATTGAGTCCTCCTTCGCCGTGTAGAGCGGATCGCTCGGCACCGGCTTCTGCATGCGAAACCAGTCCTTACCCGGTGTCGAGTGCCGGGTCCAGTACAGCCGCGGATGGTCAGCCATGATGCTGACACCGGACCGGATGATGAAGATCATCATGAAGAGGTTCAGGAAGTGTTGCCAACCGACCCACGCCGGGAACCCGACCGGGGCGTTGTCGGGCAGTGCAGTCGCACCCGGATACTGGCTCATGAAGTCCTGCACCGCGGGCATCTCCCGCAGCCCCTTGGCAATGGCGATCCCCACGATCAGCAGGACCAGTCCAATGGGAATCAACCACAGCAGATTGAACCACTTGTCCGTGCCGATCCGCACCCGCGGGGCAACGCCGTACTGGGCAGGGACCCGGCCGGCCCAGTGGTCATCCACCACGTGGTACCGCGTCGTGTCCAGTTCCTCTCGAAAACTTCTCCGCGTCCCCCCTGCTCCAATGTCTGTTGCAGGAATATTTCGATCAATCGAGTTTGTATCCATACCGTCCCCATTTGAGAAGCAGGATGCCTCCCCAACCGTGTCGGGAGTGCGATATACAGCACCGTTATGCCCATTTCCTGCTTGCTGCCTGCAAGTATCCTCCTATTAAACGGAATATATTCCGCATTAATCCGGTTAAGGCCCCGAACGAGTCGATCCGTGCCCTCGGTGTCTCCCTTTGATCCGCATCCGATTTAGTCCTGATCCACCCACGTCGACGGGGCACCGGCCATCTGGCCGGCGCCCCGTCGACGTGTCCTGGTCGATGATCCGATCCTGGTCACTCGGACGATGTATTCTCCTCAGCGCCCGTTTCCCGAGCGCCCGTTTCAGCGGACGACGCCAACTCAGACGGCTCCCAATTCTCCAAATCGATCAGGGACGGGTGCGGCCCGATGTCGGTTTCACCCTCCTCGAACATGTCGCCCACAGGGCTGGCGCTTTCCTGTTCCTCATCTGAGTCGGACGGGGGAGGCCCGTCCGGGTTCGGTGGGGTGGTGTGGCTGATTCGTGGTCCATCGTCGACCTCCTCGCATTCGTGCAGCAACCGGTGCGGCTGCAGCTGCAGCCGACGGTAGGCCTCCGCCCTGTTCGCCGCTAGACGAGTGGGTGACTGCGTCACGGCGCACGTCCTGGAGGCCGGCGGACGGCCTATCGTGCGCCAGCTTCCACACGGTGCGCCGCGGGACGCGACAGGCCTGGCCACCGGTCGGCTTCGGATCCGGCTACGCCTTGGTGACGATGACGGACACGGGAGTGGGGTTCGCGAACAGGTCGAGAACCGGGCAGTGCGCGTCGACGGTTGCCCGCAGCTCCTGGTAGCGCTCATCGGATTCGGGACCGGTGATGGTGATGTGCAGGCGGATCGCTGCGAAGCCGGCCCGCACGTCCTCGCTCATGTCGAACAGCCTCCGAACGTCAAGGTCGCCCTCCGCGACAATCTCGATCTCGTCGACCCGGATGCCCAGCCCCTGGGTGTAGAGGCGGTAGACGACCACCTGGCACCAGAGCAGGGCGCCGAGCGCAATCTCGACGGGGCTGGCTGCCACATCGTCTCCGGCCAGGGCTCCGGGCTCGTCGACGAGGAAGACATGCTTGCCGGCCGTGATGCGGGTGGCAACCGAGCCCTCGCCGGCGGCCGTGACGCGGTAGGTCAGCTTCGCTTTCGACGCGTCAGCGCTGATGCGCTCACTCCAAGCGGTTCCGGCGGCGATGAGGCGGCTGGCACAATCTTCGGCACGGGGGGAGAGGGCGGCGGGCGTCTGCACGAGTGTCATGCCGAAACCATAGGAGGCCAGTCCGGCCCGGGCACCCCTCCCGATCACACAACGTCATGGTCGAACGCTGCCGCATGGTCCCCGAACCGAAATACCGCCTGCTAGAAGATCATTCCAGTGTGTAGAATAACATTCTAAAAAGAAGGTTGAAGTCCTGATGAGCATCGAATCCCGCCGGGAGGCCCAGTCGCAAGAGACCCGCACCTTGATCGTGCGGGCCGCGCTCCAGCTAATGCTTGAGCGGGGGTACATTTCCACCACTCTCGGCTCGATCGCCGCCGAGGCAGGCGTCGCGGTGCAGACCATCTACAACTCGGTCGGTGGCAAAGCCGCCGTTCTCTCCGCCGTGCTCGACCGCGCGGCCGCACGTGCGTACGAACCGCAAGCCGGCCCCCCACCGCTGCGCAGTCAGATCGCCGAAGCGCGCACGGCCGCCGAGATCGTCCGAATCCTGACTGGCTGGATCGCCGACCTGAACGCCCAGACGTCCGGGGTGCACCGCGTGATCGCCCAGGCGGCCGGAGTCGATGCAGACATCGCGGAGCTGGAGATGCGGCGTTCCGCCCAGCGACTTCTCCAGTACGGCGAGGTCGCGAGCGCGCTGCGCTCACGGCACAGCCTGCGCGGGGGAGTGAGCGACCACGAGGCGGCGGCAACGGTGTGGGCGCTCGGGCATCCACAGGCCTACCGGTCTCTGGTCCTCGACCTCGGCTGGTCGGATGCCGCTTACCGGGACTGGCTGGCGAAGGCACTTCAGGGGGCACTTTCGCTTGCCGGCGCACACCGAGGCGGAACCGATCAAATATAGTGGAGAGTTGGCCCGCTTCGGCCAGAAAATTCTACGACTCCCCTGAACGGACTGTTGCTGTGCTGAGTGTGCAAAATCTCGAAATCCGAGTTGGGGCGCGCGTGCTCATGGAAGACGTCAGTTTCCGCGTTTCCGCCGGTGACAAGATCGGCCTGGTTGGCCGCAACGGGGCTGGTAAGACGACACTGACGAAGACTCTGGCGGGTGAGACAGTTCCGACCAACGGTTCGATCGACCGCACCGGCGAGATCGGCTATCTGCCCCAGGACCCCCGCTCGGGCGACCCGGACATGCTCGCTCGGACCCGCATCCTGGATGCCCGCGGCCTCGGAACGATCTCCCTGGGTCTTGCCCAGGCCGGTATCGACATGGGCAGCGACGATCCCAAGACCAGCGCCAAGGCCATGCGCACCTACGGCAACCTCACGGATGAGTTCAACGCCCTCGGCGGCTACGCGGCCGAGGCGGAAGCCGCGTCGATCGCCAGCAACCTGAACCTTCCCGACCGCATCCTCGACCAGCAGCTGCGAACCCTGTCCGGCGGACAGCGCCGCCGCATCGAACTCGCCCGTATCCTGTTCTCGGCCGCGGAAACGATGATCCTCGACGAGCCCACCAACCACCTCGACGCCGACTCCGTGGTCTGGCTGCGGGAGTTCGTCAAGAACTATCGCGGCGGATGCATCATTATCAGCCACGACATCGAGCTGGTCGGCGACACGGTGAACCGGGTGTTCTACCTCGACGCCAACCGCATGGTCATCGACATCTACAACATGAACTGGAGGAACTACCAGCGGCAGCGCGTGGCCGACGCGGACCGCCGTAAGAAGGAACGCGCCAACGCCGAGAAGAAGGCGTCGACCCTCCAGCTGCAGGCCGCGAAGTTCGGCGCTAAGGCAAGCAAGGCTGCCGCCGCCCACCAGATGGTCGCGCGCGCCGAGAAGCTCCTGTCCGGACTGGACGCCGTGCGGGCAGTCGACCGAGTCGCCAAACTGCGCTTCCCCGAGCCCGCCCCGTGCGGGCGCACCCCGTTGATGGCCACCGACCTCTCCAAGAGCTACGGCTCGCTGGAGATCTTCGCGGCCGTGGATCTGGCCATCGACCGCGGCTCGAAGGTGGTCATCCTCGGCCTCAACGGTGCGGGCAAGACCACACTGCTGCGCATGCTCGCGGGCGTGGATAAGCCGGACACCGGAGAGATCGTGCCCGGCCACGGTCTGCGGATCGGCTACTACGCGCAAGAGCACGAGACGATCGACGTCAAGCGCAGCGTGCTGGAGAATATGGTGTCCTCCTCGCCCAACATCACTGAGATGGAGGCGCGCCGGGTTCTGGGCTCGTTCCTGTTCACCGGCGACGACTCGCACAAGCCGGCCGGGGTTCTGTCCGGTGGCGAGAAGACCCGGCTGGCCCTGGCCATGATCGTGGTGTCA
The DNA here is from genome assembly GCF_004402345.1 of Cryobacterium sp. TMT2-15-1. NCBI lineage: Bacteria > Bacillati > Actinomycetota > Actinomycetes > Micrococcales > Microbacteriaceae > Cryobacterium > Cryobacterium sp. TMT2-15-1. The sequence continues at coordinate 5,816 of NZ_SOGD01000006.1, forward strand.
GGCGCCAATGTTCTGCTGCTCGATGAACCGACTAACAACCTCGACCCGGCCAGCCGCGAGGAAATCCTCGACGCCCTGGCGCACTATGCCGGGGCTGTCGTCCTCGTAAGCCACGACGAGGGCGCTGTCGAGGCACTGAACCCCGAGCGCGTGTTGATCATGCCCGATGGCACCGAGGATCACTGGAACAAGGACTACCTTGATCTGATCATGCTCGCCTGATCACCTTCCTGCACCCAGCACACTGCCCGGGCCTGCTGGCCCGGGCATTCGTGTCTCCGAATCCCTCTGACCTGTCGATCACCTGCCGTCGATGAGCTCATCCTCGATCTCCGAGTCGCTGCGGGGTTTGGCAGCCTGCCGGCGGGCACGCTCGGCGGCGCGAACGCGCTCGTCCGGGTCGTCGAAGTTCACGGCTCGGTACTCCTGCCGGATGGCCCAGCCCAGACCGACGAAGCCCATCAGGGCGAACACGAACCATTGGAATGCGTAGGACAGGTGAGGCCCCTCGTCTTTGACCGGGCGGGTGACCGCCACGGGACGTTCGTCCGGCGTCGGATCTTCGGAAGCCATCAGCCCGTACGCGCCGGTATACGTCGGAAGGTCCAGCCGGGTGGACACCTCGTCGAGGTTGATCGTCGCGATCTGGTCGCCCGTGGCCGACCGCCCGGCCAACGAAGGCTCACCGGCCTTGAGCCGGGCGATGACGGTGACCACCCCCGAGGGGGCGGTTGGCACGGATGCCGGGGCGTCGGGGGTCTGCCCGGTCGGCAACCAGCCCCGGTTCACGATGAAGACCGAGCCATCGGCGAGCAGCAGGGGAGTGAGAACCTCGAAACCCGGGTGGATATTGAGTGGGCGGTTGCGCACGATCAGCTCGTCGTCCGTCAAATACGTGCCGGTCACGACAACGGGCAGCCACTTCTGAGACGCGGAGAACGCGTCCAGACCAGGCAGAGCCTCGGCCAAGGGAACCGGATCCGCCGCATAGTTGGTCTCCACTTTGTCCATTTCAGAGAGGGCATCGGAGCGTCGCGCGAGCTGCCAGAGACCGAGCCCGGAGCACACGGCCGCAAAGAGGATGGTCAGCGCGAGATATCCGGCCCAGCGCCGGGTGAACGCAAACTTCCAGCCGATCACGCCGGCCCGGCTTCCGGGTCTACAGCCTCAAGGAGGACCGGCAGAGGCGAGACGGCTAATGGGAAGTCTCGACTGGCCAGGAAATCGCGGAGGTAATCGACGTGCAGGTCGCAGGCCAGCCAGGTCTTCACGCGGTCTTGAGCGTGAATACGGGGATTGCGCCAGTCCAACCGCCAGTCGGCGTTTTCACGACAGCCGGCGCGAGAGCAATTCGTCGTTTCGAGATCGGCGCCGAGGCCGATCACGTTCCGCTCTCGTCATTATCCGGTCCGCGAGGCGGCGCCCGGAACACCTGCACGGCTCCCGGTCGGACGACCGTGGACGCCACGGCGCTGCTCTGAACATTCGCAAAGACGACCGCGAAGTAGGGAAGGGCGATTGCGCCGACGGCGCAGACGAGAAGCCACCAACCCTGGACGAAGAGCATCAGCACGATGCAGACCATCCGGATGCCCATGGCGATCAAGTATTTGATCATCCGGGCTCGACGCTCCTCCTCGGGTGAAGGGGGGAGCGAGGTGATCGACTGCTGTTTCATGGATGCCATCGATTCGGTCAGTCGGGGAGTTTCTCTCTATAAATTCTACGTCTCGTCGGACTTAAACGTAGACGCCCTAAACTGGAAAACACGCGCGTACGGCTGTTCGTTCGCTGAGAAAAAGAGATTGGACCCAGCATGACGACTGGCAGAACTGTCCTTGTCACCGGGGGAAACCGCGGCATCGGATTTTCTATCGCGGAGGAGTTCATCAGGCAGGGACACCGCGTCGCGGTCACCGCCCGCTCCGGGGACGGTCCGAGCGGCAGCCTGACGGTGCGCGCGGATGTGACGGACGCCGCATCCATCGACGCCGCGTTCACCGAGATCGAGGCGGCGCTCGGCCCCGTCGAGGTGGTTGTCGCCAACGCGGGCATCACCAGGGACATGCTGCTGATGCGCATGAGCGAGGACGACTTCACCTCGGTCATCGACACCAACCTGAGCGGCGCATTCCGAGTCGTGAAGCGTGCGTCCAAGGGGATGCTCAAGGCTCGGTTCGGCCGCATCGTGCTGATTTCCAGCGTGGTCGGCCTGTACGGCTCCGCGGGACAGGTCAACTACTCCTCGTCGAAGAGCGGTCTGATCGGCCTCGCCCGTTCGGTGACCCGTGAACTGGGCGGGAGGGGCATCACGGCCAACGTCGTCGCACCGGGTTTCATTGAAACCGACATGACCGCAAAACTCTCCGAGTCGCAGCAGGCCGACTACAAGCGCAGCATCCCGGCGGGACGCTTCGCGACCCCGGTCGAGGTGGCTCGGGTCGTCACCTGGCTTGCCGGGGACGACGCCGGGTACATCTCCGGCGCGGTCATCCCCGTCGACGGCGGACTGGGGATGGGGCACTAACCGCGCAGACCGAGTATCGGCAGGATCTGGCTGAGGTCGCGGGTATCCAGGGCCAGGTCCGCCTGCGCCCTCACGATCGGTTTCGCGTTGAAAGCGATGCCCAGACCTGCTGCCCGCATCATCGTGAGGTCGTTCGCTCCGTCGCCGACGGCGACGGTCTGGGGCAGGGCTACGCCCTCGAGGGCGGCCCACTCCCGCAGGGCCGCGGCCTTGGCGGCGGCGTCGATGACGGGTCCGACCAGGCCGCCGGTGAGGCGACCGTCGGCCACCTCCAGCCGGTTCGCCCGCCAGTGATCGAGGCCGAAGGCGGCAGCCAGCGGGTCGAGCACCTCGTGGAAGCCGCCCGATACCACCCCGATTCTGCTGCCCTGGGCGTGCAGGCCGTCGATGAGTTCCTGCACCCCGGGAGTCGGGCGGACGAGCCGCCCGACCTCCGCGAAAACATCCGTGGACAGTCCGGCCAGCGTCTTGACCCGGAGCCGTAGACTCTGCGCGAAATCGATCTCGCCGCGCATGGCCTGCTCGGTCACCTCGGCGACGAGGGCCAGCGAGCCGGCCGCATCAGCGAGCAACTCAATGACCTCGTCTTCGATCAGGGTGGAATCGGCGTCCAGGACGACGAGGAAACGAACGAACACGGTCACGGGTGGACGTGGACTCCCTTGCCGACGACGGTGATGCCGGACTCGGTGACGCTAAACCCCCGTGCGCGGTCACGCTCACGATCAACGCCGACTTCCGCTCCGGCGGCGACCACCACGTCCTTGTCCAGAATCGCCCGACGCACGGTCGCACCCGGTTTGATCTGCACCCGGTCGAAGACGATCGAGTCCACCACCTGGGCACCGGAATCGATGGCGGCCCAGGGGCCGAGAACGCTGCGTTCGATGTGCGCTCCCGAAATGACGCAGCCGAGGGAAACGATCGAGTCGATCATGGTGCCGAGGAAGCCGCGTCCGTCCCGGACGAACTTCGCCGGCGGAGAGTTGAGCTGCTGGCTAAAGATAGGCCACTTCTGGTTGTAGAGGTTGAAAACGGGCAGTGCGCTGATCAGGTCCTGGTGCGCCTCGAAGAAGGAGTCGATGGTACCCACGTCGCGCCAGTAGTCGCAGTCTCGGTCGGTGGATCCGGGGACGTCATTGAGCTTGAGGTCGTAGACGCCGGCCTCACCGCGGGACACGAAATCGGGAATGATGTCGCCACCCATGTCGTGGCTCGAGTCGGCGCGTTCGCCGTCGCGCAGGACGGCCTCGATCAGCGCCTCCGTGTTGAAAACGTAGTTGCCCATGGACGCGAAGACCTCGTGCGGGGCATCGGCGAGGCCGACGGCATCCTTCGGCTTCTCGCGAAAATCACGAATGCGGTCCGGCGTCGCCGCGTCGACCTCGATGACGCCGAACTGGTCGGCCAGACCGATCGGCTGACGGATGGCCGCGACGGTTGCGGCGGCTCCGGAGGCGATGTGAGCCTCGATCATCTGGCTGAAGTCCATCCGGTAGACGTGGTCGGCTCCCACGACGACGACGATGTCGGGCTTCTCGTCATGGATCAGGTTGAGGCTCTGCAGGATCGCGTCCGCGGATCCGCTGAACCAGCGCTTGCCGAGACGCTGCTGCGCCGGCACCGATGCGATATAAGAGTTGAAGAGGCCACCAGAAACGTGCCAGGTCTGGGAGACGTGACGGTCAAGGCTGTGGGACTTGTACTGAGTGAGAACCACGATCTGGGTGAGGCCCGAATTGATCAAATTCGACAGCGCGAAGTCGATCAGCCGGTAATGACCCCCGAAAGGAACGGCCGGTTTCGCACGGTCCTCCGTCAACGGCATGAGCCGTTTTCCTTCTCCGCCGGCGAGCACGATTCCAAAGATCTTCTTTGACTGCATGTCTTTACAGTAGGGCCATTCGTCACGTCGATCCAGCACGAGTGGGTGTGCCTCCGGCCAGCCTGCGATAGCTTTGCCTCATGCGAGTGGATCTGTTGACCAAGGAATACCCCCCGGAGATTTACGGCGGAGCAGGCGTGCATGTGGCGGAGCTTGTGAAGGCCCTTCGCACCGACATCGACGTCTCCGTGCGATGCTTCGGCGCGCCCCGCGACGCCGTCGACACCCACGCGTATGAGGTGCCGGCGGAACTGGCGGGCGCGAATGCGACGCTGGCCACGCTCGGCGTCGACCTCCAGATGGCGCAGGACGTGCACGGCGCCGACATCGTGCACTCGCACACCTGGTACGCCAACGGCGCCGGCCACCTCGCGAAGCTCCTGCACGGGATTCCGCACGTTGTGACCGCGCACAGCCTCGAGCCGCTCCGCCCCTGGAAAGCCGAGCAGCTCGGCGGAGGCTACCGGGTCTCCAGCTGGATCGAACGCAGCGCCTTCGAAGCCGCGGATGCCGTCATCGCCGTCAGCGGTGGGATGCGCCGCGACATCCTGCGCAGCTACCCAGCACTTGACGCGGCTCGGGTGCACGTCGTCTACAACGGCATCGACCTCGAACGGTGGAAGCCCACGGACGACCGGGACACCGTGCGGGCACTGGGCATCGACCCGGACCGACCGGCCGTGGTCTTCGTGGGCCGCATCACCCGGCAGAAGGGGCTTCCATACCTGCTCCGCGCGGCTGCCCTGCTGCCACCGGAGGTGCAGCTGGTGCTCTGCGCCGGCGCCCCCGACACCCCGGGCATCCTGGCCGAGGTCACGGCCGGAGTCGAGGCCCTCCAGCGCGAACGCTCCGGCGTGGTCTGGATCGATCGCCTCCTGTCGCAGCACGACCTGGCCGCCGTGCTCACTGCCGGCACCGTCTTCGTCTGTCCGTCGGTCTACGAACCGCTCGGCATCGTCAATCTGGAGGCCATGGCCTGCGGGCTGCCAGTCGTCGGAACTGCGACCGGGGGCATCCCCGAGGTGGTCGCCGACGGCGTGACCGGCCGGCTCGTGCCCATCGACCAGGCCACCGACGGAACCGGAACCCCCATCGATGCCGACCTCTTCGTCTCAGACCTGTCGCGCACCCTGATCGAGGTCCTCGCCGACCCGGCCAACGCCGCCGCGATGGGCCGAGCCGGCCGGGTCAGGGCCGAGCAGATGTTCAGCTGGACCCAAATCGCCACCCGCACCCGGGAGATCTACGCCGCACTGCTCTAAGTCGGGCTCTGACTAACCGCCCCAACGGGTGCTGCAGGAATGCGCGGCACCCGTTTCGCGTGTGTGGGCATCGGCGGCGGCAGATAACATGGCCTTATGGTCAACGTTCTTCACTTCACCGACGTCTCCGTCGTCCGGGATGGCACACCCATCCTCGACTCAGTGAACTGGAGTGTTGATGACGACCAGCGCTGGGTGATCCTGGGCCCGAACGGCGCCGGCAAAACCACGCTGCTGCAGATTGCCGCCGCCCTCATCCACCCGTCGAGCGGAAGTGCCGTCGTTCTCGACGAACCGATCGGACGCACCGACCTCTTCGAGCTGCGGCCGCGGATCGGCTTCGCCTCGACGGCGATGGCCCGCCGGGTCCCCGCGAACGAGAAGGTCCTCGATGTGGTGATGACGGCCGCGTACTCCGTCACCGGGCGCTGGACCGAAGAGTACGAAGCCATCGACGAGCGCCGCGCCCAGCGGGTGCTGGGCGAGTGGAAGCTCGATGCTCTGTCCGACCGCAAGTTCGGCACGCTGAGCGACGGCGAGCAGAAGCGGGTGCAGATCGCGCGGTCCATCATGACCGACCCCGAGGTTCTGCTTCTGGATGAGCCGGCCGCCAGCTTCGACCTCGGCGCGCGCGAGGAACTGCTGCAGCTCCTCGGCGGCTACGCGAGCGAGTCGGGGTCGCCGGCGATCATCATGGTCACCCACCACGTCGAGGAAATCCCCCTCGGCTTCACGCACGTCCTGCTCCTGTCCAACGGCCGCATCGTCAGCGCCGGGCCCATCGCCGACGCGCTGACCGCGGAGTCACTGACCGAGGCGTTCGGCCTGTCCATCGAGTTGCACGAGGCCGACGGACGTTTCAGCGCTCGCGCGATCTGACCGCCACCGGATGGCGGTCACAGCCAGTGGATTCTGCTAAACTCGACAGTCGGTCCTTGGACCGTATAGTTTTTTCTGCCGCACCTGGCGAGTCTGTACTCGCTAATCGAAGCGCAACTCACCAATCGAACAGCAATAAGGAAGTCTTCATGAAGTCTGACATTCACCCCACGTACGCTCCCGTGGTTTTCCGCGACCTCGCGTCGGGTGCGACGTTCCTTACCCGTTCAACGGTCTCCAGCTCCAAGACCATCGAGTGGACCGACGGAACCACGTACCCGGTCATCGACGTCGAGATCTCGTCGGAGTCGCACCCCTTCTACACCGGCAAGCAGCGGATCATGGACTCCGCCGGCCGCGTCGAGAAGTTCAACTCACGCTACAAGGGCTTCGGCAAGTAAAACCGCGCCACACCGTAGCATCCTGCACAACGAAAGGGCGACCAGCTTCGGCTGGCCGCCCTTTCGATGTTGCGGAACTGGGTCAGGTGTCGCTGTCGCCCGGGTGCTGCCGGGTCAGCGTTCGGGCCAGCCGCCCGCCGCGACGAACGCGGGGTCGCGTTCGCGGCGCATGTAGGCCTGGAAGCTCTCCGCCTGCTGCAGGGACCACTGTGCCTGGAGCTGGTGCAGCTCGCCGACGGTGACCGGCAGGGTCTTCTCATGCGCCCGGGCGATGGCCTGGGCCACCCGGCCGGCCGCGATCGCATCCGCCCCGGAGTCGTGCGCGTCATCGAGGGGCACACCGTAGAACGCACTGGTCACTGCGAGGGTGCGCTTTCCCTTGCGGTACCGGTCGAGGGCCTTGTCGATGACGAGAGGGTCGACCACCGGCGACGGTGAGACCAGCGGGGCAACCCCGTAGCGGATCGACTCGCGGTTGAGCAGGGTGAGGTCGTAGGGCGCGTTGTACGCCACCAGAGGAAGCCCCCGGGTGAGGTGCTCCCGGATCGTCGCGACGATCTCGGCCACCCCGTCGGCGGCGACCCGGCCGTTCGCGGCGGCATGCTCGGTCGTGATGCCGTGCACGGTGGTGGCCTGGGCCGGGATCTCGATTCCGGGATCCAGGAGCCAGTCCACGCGTTCGAGCACCTCCCCGCTCACATCGATGATCGCGACGGTGGCCGACACAATGCGGCTTGTCTCCACGTCGATGCCGGTCGTCTCAAGGTCGAAAACGGCGAGGGTGTCACTCCAGTTGCTCATGGGGAAAGCCTAGGGGCGACCACCGTCATCCCCGGCGCCTCGGGTCATGGGGAAGGCAGTTCAGGTCCGGCTGGTTCACGAAGAAGCGGTGGTCGGAGAACTGGCGCCGCACGGAGTCGAGGGCCCAGTTCGAGTTCTTCGTGTCTCTGTGGAGGGCGTCCGGCGACAGCCGTCGGCCGGCCTAAACTTGGGACGATGAATGTTCCTTCGCCCTACGGTTCACAGCTCGCCCAGATCCCTGTCAGGGTCCGCGACGTCCCGGTGCTGGGCGGCGAAACGCGGTATTGGGAGTACGGCGATCCAACCGCGCACACCACCATCGTGATGGTGCACGGCTTCCGCGGCGACCACCACGGCTTGGAGCCCGTGGTCGCCCAGCTTCCCGGATTCCGCATGATCTCACCGGACCTTCCCGGTTTCGGCGAGTCCGGGGTGCTCCAGGGGTGCCGGCACGACATCGCGGGCTACGGCCGGTGGCTGGCCGAGTTCGTGGCAGCTCTGGGTCTGACCGGGCGCAAAGTGGTGCTCGGGCACTCGTTCGGATCGATTATCGTCGCTGCATCCGTCGCAGGGGGACTGCACGCCGACGATGTGGTTCTGGTGAACCCCATCGCCGCACCTGCCCTGGCCGGGCCGCGCGGCATCCTCACCCGCTTGGCGATGTTCTACTACTGGGTGGCCGCGCGTCTGCCCGAACGGCTCGGCTTCGCCCTGCTGCGCAACCGCGTCATCGTCCGCGTGATGAGCGTGACCATGGCAAAGACGGGGGATCCCGGGTTGCGCCGTTGGATCCACAACCAGCACGACCGCTACTTCTCCGCCTTCGCGGATCGCCGGGTTGTGCTGGAAGCCTTCACCGCATCGGTCGGCTCCGACGTCAGCGAGTTCGCCGGTCGCATCCCGCAGCGCACGCTGCTGATCGCGGCGGAGAAAGACGACATCACGCCGGTCGCAGCCCAGTACCGGCTGCAGAAGCTGTTCCCCGATGCCACCCTGCAGGTGATCCCCGACGTCGGCCACCTGATCCACTACGAGGTGCCGGCGCAGGCGGCGGACGCCCTGCGCCACTTCCTCGGCGAAACGGAGACGAAATGAGAATCGTCTTCGATTGCCGTTACACCCGATTCGACCGGCACGACGGCATCAGCCGGTACACGGCCGGGCTGGTCACGGAACTGGGCAAGCTCCACCCGGTCACCATGCTGATCCATGACCACCGGCAGCTCGACCTGCTTCCGGATCTGCCCTGGCAGCTCGTGAGCGCCCCGACCAGCGTCCGGGAGCCGTTCATCGCCCTCCAGGTCAACCAGCTGAAGCCCGACGTCGTGTTCTCCCCGATGCAGACGATGGGCTCTTGGGGCCGGAAGTACCGGCTGTTCCTCACCGTGCACGACCTGATCTACTACCGCAATCGCACCCCGCCGCGGGACCTGCCCGGTTTGCTGCGCCTGATCTGGCGGCTGTATCACCTGTCGTGGTGGCCGCAGCGGATGCTCCTGAACCGGGCGGACGGCGTCGTCACCGTCTCCGAGACTACCCGGGACCTGATCCGGGACAATCGTCTGACACGGCGGCCGGTCACGGTCGTCCACAACGCCGCCGACACGCGGTCGACGCCGCCCGCCGGGCGTGCCGCTGCGGAAACGGGTCGCCTGGTCTACATGGGCTCGTTCATGCCGTACAAGAACGTGGACACCCTGGTGCGCGCAGCCGCGGAACTGCCGGGCCATGAGCTGCACCTGATGAGCCAGGTGAGCGACCGGGAACGGGAACGCCTGACCGCCCTCGCGCCGCAGGCGACGCTGGTGTTCCACAACGGCGTCACCGACGAGGAGTACCTGCGGCTGCTGGGCTCCGCGACCGCGCTGGTCACGGCGTCTCTGGACGAAGGATTCGGCATCCCGCTTGTCGAGGCGATGAGCCTCGGCATCCCCGTCGTGGTGAGCGACATCCCGATCTTTCGCGAGATCGGCGGCGACGCTGCGCTCTACTTCGACCCGGCCAGCACCGACGCGCTCGCCCTGGCCGTTCGGCGGCTGGGCGCGGGGGAGTGGGCGGCCCGCTCCACAGCCTCCGTCATCGAGGCGGAACGCTTCACCTGGCGCGATTCGGCCCGGCGGCTCCTGAAACTGCTTACCGGCACCGATACCGATACCGATACCGATACCGATACCGATACCGCGGATGATGCCGGTACCCGGACCGAGACGTCTACGGGCCCCGGCATCGACGCGGAGCAGCCGGCTCAGCCTGTGTAGTGCGTGTTCTCGGCTCGGCCGCGCAGTGTGGCGTCGAAATGCGTCAGCTCGAGCCGACCGTCCCGCCAGACGAAGTCGTGCACGGAGCCGTTGGCGATGATCTCGTTCTGGCGCGGCCGTTCCCCGGCCGTGCTATGGCGCAGCAGGGTTCCGATCACCCCGCCGTGACAGACGACCAGCACGGACTGTCCGGGGCGCGCGGCGGCCAGCAACCCGAAGGCCGGCAGCACCCGGTCGAGCACCTCCTGGCGCGTCTCGAGGCCGGGAACGGGCACGCCGTCGGGAAAGCGGCGCTGTCGTTCGGCGAACGTGAGTCCCTCGATCTGGCCGTGATGGCGCTCGGTGAGTTCCGGGATGACCTCCGGGCTCGGCAGGCCGAGCTCACCGGCGATGATCCGGGCCGTCTCGTGGGCACGGTCCAACGGGCTCGTCACGATGGTGTCCCAGCGCCGGGCTCGCAACCTCAGCCCCGCCTCGGCGGCCTGCGCCCAGCCGGTCGAGTTGAGGGGGATGTCTGTGCTGCCCTGGATCCGCGTGCGCAGGTTCCACTCGGTCTGTCCGTGCCGCACGATCGAAAGTCTGGTCATCCTGCCGTTTCCGTTGTCGCGGGGGTGGGAGTGGTGATGGACCGGGTCTGTTTCACGCCGATGCGCCGGCGAGGCGGTCGGCCAGCCCCGCCAGCGACTCCGACGTGCCCGCCTCCAGCTTGAGCAGTGCCCGGCCGTCGCCCTTGGTCTCGCCGCGGTTGATCACGACGATCGGCAGCTTGCGGCGCCGGGCCTGTTCCAGCAGTCGGATGCCCGAGTTCACAAACAGGGACGAGCCGGCGATGACCAGGGCCTCCGCACCGGTGACGAGCGCCGTGGCCTCGGTGAACTTCACTGTCGGCACCAGCTCGCCGAAGAAGACGACGTTGGGCTTGAGCATACCGCCGCAGACCGTGCAGTCGGGAATGGTGAAACCGTCGATGTCGGACACCTCCGCATCGCCGTCGGGGGCTGTGCGCACGTCACCCGGTAACATCAGTGTCGGGTTGGCCGCTTCGAGGCGCGCGGCCACGCTGTCGCGGCCGAATGCCTGACCGCAGTCCAGGCAGACGACGAGGTCCAACGACCCGTGCAGGTCCACGACGTGCCGCGACCCGGCCCGGGTGTGCAGGCCATCCACGTTCTGCGTGATGACCCCGCTGATCAGTCCGCTCTGCTCCAGCCGGGCGAGGGACCGGTGCCCGAGGTTGGGCTCCGCAGAGCGGAACCGGTGCCAGCCGAGGTGGCTGCCGGCCCAGTAACGCTTGCGCGCCCGCTCGTCGCCGACGAAGGTCTGAAAGTTCATCGGGGTACGCACGGGGGCCCCCTTCCCACGGTAATCGGGAATGCCGGAATCGGTGCTCAGACCGGCTCCGGTCAGCACCGCGATGTGGCGACCGCGGAGCACCTCGGCCACGGCATCCAGAGCGGCGGCAGTGGCGCCGACGGCGACCGGAAGCGTTTCGGTGGTCATGAAGCTCCATCCTGTGTACACCGAGTCTAAACTCGCCGGTTTTCGACTGGGGGAGGGAACTGGCAGGCTGGACGGATCATCCCCGTGAAAGGCGTCCCGCTGTGCAGATCGTCCCCATCGAAAACCTTGACCTGCCCGGTCTCGCCGACTACTCGCGCTTGACGGATGTCGCGCTCCGCCGTGTCTCCGAACCGGCCGGCGGGCTGTACATCGCCGAGTCCAGCAAAGTCATCGCCCGCGCCCTCGCGGCCGGCCACCGCCCACGGTCCGTGCTTCTGCAGCAGCAGTGGCTGCCCGACGTGCTGCCGCTGCTCGTCGACTGGCCGGACGTGCCCGTGTACGTCGGCGCGGCATCCGTTCTCGAACGGCTCACCGGCTATAACCTGCACCGCGGTGCGCTGGCGGCGATGCACCGCCCGGATCTGGCGCCGGTGCACGAGGTGATCCGGGACGCGCGGCGCATTGTGATCCTCGAGGACATCGTGGACCACACCAACGTGGGCGCCATTTTCCGCTCGGTCGCCGGCCTCGGCGCGGACGCCGTCCTGATCACGCCGCGCTGCGCGGACCCGCTCTACCGGCGCAGTGTGCGGGTGAGCATGGGCACGGTGCTTCAGGTGCCGTGGACCCGACTGCCGGAATGGAGCGAGGCCGCCCCGATGCTGCATGGGGCCGGTTTTCACCTCGCGGCCCTGGCACTGTCCGACGACGCCATCAGCCTCCCGCAGTTCGCCGGGAACGCGCCGGAACGGCTGGCCCTGATTCTCGGCGCCGAGGGCGACGGGCTCAGCACCCAGGCTCTCTCGGCCGCCGACACCGTCGTGACGATCCCCATGCTCCACGGCGTCGACTCGCTCAATGTGGCCTCGGCCAGCGCCGTCGCGCTGTACGCTCTGCGCGTCTGAACGCGGGCGCTTGGTAGAGTCGTCGGATGCCACTGACCCGACGCCAAACGTTCCTTCGCCGTCGGGTTGCCTTTGCGGCGGCCCTGGTTCTCACCCTGGGCGGGGTCGGCTACCTAACCGGCACGGGGTTGGCCCCGGTTCCGGCCGCGGCCGTCGAACTGATCGAACCGGCCGCGCTCACCCAACCGGCCGCCGAGCTGATCTGGCCGGATGCCGGTGCGGGCGCCATCGGTGCGGTCGGCTACCCGGGGCTGCTCGGTTCCACCGGCGACCAGGAGTCGATGCCGATCGCGAGCATCACGAAGATGGTCACCGCACTCGTGCTGCTCGAGGAGAAACCCCTGAGCCTGAACGAACCCGGCCCGGACATCCGTTTCACCGACGACGACGTCGACATCTACTACGACGTGCTGGCCGAGGACGGCTCGGTCGCGCCCGTGTCCGCCGGCATGGTGCTCAGCCAGCGTGAGGCCTTCGAGGCCATGCTCCTGCCCTCCGCGAACAATTACAGCATTTCACTGGCGATCTGGGCATTCGGTTCCGTGGATGCCTACCTGGCGGAGGCTGAAACCTGGCTGGCCGCGAATGGTCTGACCGACACCACGGTGGCCGACACCAGTGGGTTGTCGCCGGCCAGCGTGAGCAGCCCGGGCGACCTGGTCACGATCGGCAAGCTTGTCTTGGCCGAACCCGTCCTGGCCGAGATCGTGTCCATGGAGACGTCCGACCTGCCGACCATCGGCACGGTCACCAACACCAACAAGCTCCTCGGCACCAATGGTGTCACCGGGATGAAGACCGGAACCACGGACGAGGCCGGCGCCTGCCTCCTGTACTCGGCCGAGTTCACGGTCGGCGGCAAGACCATCACCCTGGTCGGCGTCATGCTCGGCGGCGACACTCATCCCGAACTGAATGCGTCGATCGTGGACCTGCTCGACAGCGCCGAACCCGGGTTCCGCGCGGTAAGCCTGGCCGACAAGGGTGCCGCCTACGCGACTTACGCCACCCAGTGGGGGCAGAAGAGTCGGGCGGTCGCCGCGGAGGCGGCATCAGCCGTGGTCTGGTCGGACACGCCCATCACGGCCCTTTCGGCGGCGCGCCCGGTCACCCTCGGGGAGGTCGGCGACTCGGCCGGTGCAATTGACTTCCAGGTGGGGGAGACCACGGTGAGCGTGCCGCTGGTGCTCGAGCGCGAGCTGACCGACCCGGGGGCCGCCTGGCGCTTCACCCACCCGGCCGAGCTGGCCGCGGGCTAGTCGCACGTGAGGCCGGGCCGAGCCCGCGCGTGTGGCCAACTCAGGACATCCGTCGCCCGCACTCACCGGCCACTGCGGACCAGTGCGGAGCCGGTGCCGATGCCCGTCCCAGCCGGTCGGATCTCCTGAGTTAGCCACAACACCGGCCGGATCCGAGGCAGCGCCTACCGGGAACCCGCATTTTCTTCAGAATCTCCGTCGAATTGGTTCGACACCGGATGCTGGTGACCGAGCGGCGCCGGCTCGCCGCCGCCGAGCCGGTCTAGTGCCGGGGCTGGCTGAACGGCCGTGCATCTGGGCGCTTGGGCAGCACGTGGTCGCCGGAGGACTGGTGCCGGATACGGCGCAGAACCCACGGCAACAGGTACTCCCGCGCCCACTGCATGTCCTCCGTGCGGGCCTCCCGGAAGGTACGCCCTGGCATTGGCTCGGGCTTCCGGGGTTCGAGGGCATTGAGCACGTTGAGATCGGAAAGCACCATCCGGGCGACGGTGTGGTGGCCGAGAGCGTTCAGGTGCAGCCGGTCCGCAGACCACATGCCGGCATCTTGAATCTCGGTCAGCGACCAGAGGTCGGCGACGACGCAGTCATACTTCGTCGCGACCGCGCGCAGGTTCTCGTTATAGATCGCAATCTTGCCCCGAATACCACGGAATACGGGGGAGAAGCCCACATCGGCGCCCGTGAACAGCACGATGGTGGCGTTATCGCGACTCAGCCGGCGCACCTGCTCCTCGACCTGGGCGGCGATGTGGTCGGGGTCGGATCCCGGCCGGAGGACGTCGTTGCCGCCCCCGGAGAAGGTGATCAGATCCGGATGCAGAGCGAGCGCCGTCTCCACCTGCTCCACGCTGATCTGGCGGATCAGCTTGCCCCGCACGGCGAGGTTCGCGTAGGCGAAGTCCGGTGTGCCCTGGCTGAGCACCTCGGCGACCCGGTCCGACCAGCCCCGGTTCCCACCCGGGCTCGTCGGCTCGGGATCACCCACCCCCTCCGTGAAGGAGTCGCCGAGGGCGACATAGCGGGACCACGGATGCATCGGCGTCGTCATTGCTCCATTCTCCCCCCGCATCCCGGCAGTCCGTTCACCGGGTAAGTTCGTATGACGTGAATACTCCACCCCCCTTCGGTCCTGCCCAGGGGACGAGTGCAGCCGAGCATCTCTCGCCTTCGTTCCCGGAGCGTGCCGCGTGGGGCACAGCCGGCAAATTGCGGGCTTGGCAGGCGGAAGCGCTGGAAGCGTATTTCGTGCACCAGCCACGTGATTTCCTCGCCGCGGCGACGCCGGGCGCCGGCAAGACCACCTTCGCCCTGCGGCTCGCGGCCGAGCTGAAGGCCCGCCGACTGATCGACAGCATCACGGTAGTCGCGCCCACCGAGCACCTCAAGCGCCAGTGGGCGGATGCCGCGGCGCGGGCGGGCATCCGGCTCGACCCTAACTTCAAGAACGCCAACGGGCGCTACGGCAACCACTACCACGGCATTGCCGTCACCTACGCCCAGGTGGCCAGCCGGGCAGCCCTGCACCGGCAGCTGACCCAGTCCAGCCGCACCCTTGTAATCCTGGATGAGGTGCACCACGGCGGGGACGCGCTGAGCTGGGGTGACGCAATCCGGGAGGCGTTCGAGCCGGCCACCCGCCGCCTCTCGCTCACCGGCACCCCGTTCCGATCGGACACCTCGCCGATCCCGTTCGTGAGTTACCTACCCGACGAGCACGGCATCCGCCTGTCCCAGAGCGACTACAACTACGGGTATGGCCGAGCCCTCGAAGACGGCGTCGTGCGCCCGGTCATGTTCATGGTCTACGCCGGACATATGAAGTGGCGCACCCGCGCCGGCGACGAGATGGAAGCCAAACTCGGCGAGGGTAACACCAAGGACATCACCTCCCAGGCCTGGCGCACCGCCCTGGAACCCACCGGGCAGTGGATCCCCGCAGTGCTGCGCGCCGCCGATTTGCGCCTCACCCAGGTGCGCCACGGCATCCCGGATGCCGGTGGCCTCGTCATCGCCACCGACCAGACCATGGCGCGCGCGTACGCGGCCGTCCTGCAGGAGATCTCGGGGGAGTCGGTGACCGTCGTACTCTCCGATGAGAAGGAGTCGAGCGACCGGATCGACGAGTTCGCGCACAACACCTCGCGCTGGATGGTGGCCGTGCGGATGGTGTCGGAGGGGGTCGACGTGCCGCGCCTGGCCGTGGGCGTCTACGCGACCAGCGCCTCCACACCGCTTTTCTTCGCGCAGGCCATTGGCCGGTTCGTGCGGGCCCGGCGCCGCGGTGAGACGGCGTCCATCTTCCTGCCCAATGTGCCCAGCTTGCTCAGCCTGGCCAACGCGCTCGAGCTGGAGCGCGACCACGCCCTCGACCGCAGCAACCGCGACGACGGCGACGACGGCATGTACAACCCCGAAGACGCCATGGTCGCCGACGCCAACACGTCGGAGAAGGCCTCCGACGACCTCGGCGAGGAATTCACCTGGCAGGCCATCGACTCCCAGGCCACCTTCGACATGGTGATGTTCAACGGCGACGAGTTCGGCGAGCTGGCGGAACCGGGCACCGACGAGGAGTTCGACTTCATCGGCATCCCCGGTCTGCTCGAGCCCGAGCAGGTCTCCGAGCTGCTGCGCCAGCGCCAGCACCGGCAAGCCAAGCGCTCCACCGACCGACGCAAGGATCCCGTCACCGGCGAGGTCACCCCGGTGGACCCGCCACCGCTCTATCGCACGCTCAAGGAGCAGCGCACACTGCTGGCGAGCCTGGTAGGCATGTGGTCGAAGCTCGCCGGTGAGCCCCACGGCATGGTGCATGCCGAACTCCGGCGCGAGTGCGGCGGGCCCGCCGTCGCGCAGGCCAGCGTCACGCAGCTGCAGAACCGGATCGACCTGCTCCGCCGCCGCCTCGGCCGCAGCTGACCCGCGGCGGAGCCGCATCTGATCATCGCGGGTGCCCGTTCCGCGCGGGAGCGCCCCGCTGAACGGCTACTCTCGACCGAAACGGCCGCTCAGACAACGGCGTCCTGAGGTTCGGCAGCCGCGGTGTTCGGCACCCCGACCTTCGCCACGTCGGGAGTGACATCCATCGCCACGTCCAAGGCGGCGAGGATGTCGGCGAGCAGGTCGTCGACGTGCTCGAGGCCGATCGAAAGGCGCACGATCCCGGCACCGGGCCGGGCGCCGGCCTCGACCGGGCGGTGGGTCAGGGAGGCCGGATGCTGCACGAGTGAGTCCACGCCGCCGAGGGAGACCGCGTGCGTGATCAGCGTGCACGCCTCGGTGAACCGCACGGCCGCATCGAAGCCGCCCGCGAGGTCGAGGGCGATGATAGACCCGGCCCCGTTCGCCTGACGGCCCAAAAGCCCCAGCGGGTCCTGCCCGGGCAGCCCCGGGTACAGGACCCGGGCCAGTGCGGGGTGACCCGCGAGACGCTCCGCGACGGCGCCCGCGGTTGCTTGCTGGGCGCGCACACGCACCGGCAGCGTGCGCAGCCCCCGGTGCAGCAGATACGCGGCGAACGGATGCAGCACACCGCCGGTCAGGGCCCGCACCTGGCGCAGGCGCGCCATCCAGTGCTCGGGGCCGGAGACCGTGCCGCCCATCACGTCTCCGTGGCCGCCCAAAAATTTGGTCGCACTGTGCAGCACCAACGCGGCGCCCGAATCGACCGGGCGCTGGAGCACCGGGGTGGCGAACGTGTTGTCGACCAGCACCGGCACGCTGCCGGCCGCCGCGACCACGGCACGGATGTCGGTCAGCGCCAGCGTCGGGTTCGCTGGGGACTCCAGGATGACCAGCCCGGTGTCCGGCCGGATTGCCTGGGCAACCCCGTCGGGATCGACCCACGACACGGTCGTGCCGAGCAGACCGGTGGCGAGCACATGGTCGGTACCGCCGTAGATCGGCCGGAGGGCCACCACGTGGGGCGTGCCGCCGGCCACGGATGCGATCAGCACGGCCGCCAGCGCGGCCATTCCGCTCGCGAAGGCGACGGTGCCCTCGGTGCCCTCCAGGGCCGACAGTGCCGTTTCGAACCGGGCGACTCCGGGCTGCCAGAGTCGCTGGTACACCGCGGAATCGCCCTCGCGGATCGTACCTCCGGTGGCGAGGTTCTCGTAGGAGTCCCCGCCGCACTCGACTCCCGCCAGCGGATTGGTCGTGGAGAGGTCGATCACGGGCACATGCGAACCGGCCGCTGTCAGCCCGGCCATCCCGCCGTGCACGGCAACCGTGTCCGGGTGCGGGGCCGATGGCCGCAGGGCAGGTCCGCGGGGAGGCAGGGGCGGCAGCAGCGGAAGCGTTGGCGTCATGCACAGACCCAAACAGAATCTGCCGCACGGCGCAATCATCCTTGCAGACCCTTGCGAATCAGCGGAAGCTTTCGCATAAACTGCTCACGGAAGAAAGAGTAGGCCGATGGAACCGAAGAAAGCCGAAATCGACCGGGTCGACCGGGCGCTCCTGCGTGCGCTGTCCGTGAACGCCCGTGCCTCCGGTGCGGCGCTGGCCGCGGAGATCGGCGTCGCCGAGTCGACCGTGTCGCTGCGTCTGCGCCGGCTGCAGCAGCTGGGGCACATCCGAGGCTATCGCGCGAATATCGATCTGGCCGCGCTGGGCGCGTCCCTGCAGGCGTTGATCTCGGTTCGCCTGGTCAAGCACGCCCGCGTGCAGATCGACGCGTTCCGGGCAGCGGCGCCGCACTGGCCCGGGGTGATCGGCCTGTTCCACACCGCCGGCGCCGACGACTATCTGCTGCACGTGGCCGCGGCGGACGCGTCGGACCTGCGGGACTTCGTCCTGCAGCATCTGGCGGAGCATCCGGCGGTTGCGCACACCGAAACCAACCTTATCTTCGAGTACGTCGACGGTGACGGCTGGCAGGACCTCGTCAAGTAGTTCGCTTAACGCAGACAACGCCCCTGCCGAAGCAGGGGCGTTGTCGAAGCTCGTGAGCTATGCGACTCGGAAAGCCGCCTCGCTGGTTGAGCAGTTGCGCACTTTAGAGGGCGCGGATGTTCTCGGCCTGAGGACCCTTCGGGCCCTGGGTTACCTCGAACTCGACCTTCTGGTTCTCGTCGAGAGACTTGTAGCCGTTCGATGCGATCGCGGAGTAGTGCGCGAACACGTCGGCGCTTCCGTCGTCGGGAGCGATGAAGCCGAAGCCCTTTTCAGCGTTGAACCATTTCACGGTACCTGTTGCCATTATGAAACTCCTCCAGGAGTGTTAGAAAGGCCCCGACTTTCGAGGCCGTTCGTCGCGGTATTCGTCGTCCGCTTCCGAAAGGAATACGCCGCGGCGACCGGGGTCACCGCGTTTTAAGACGTGCAAGCACTACAACTACTGAGATAACCCTAGCCCACATCGCCGCGGTGCATCCAGATTCCGTGGCAATTCGGTTCCAAAGCGTTACGTTGATTGCAGGTGATGAGTCGATCGGGGCGCACCCTGCACTACTCGGTCGTGACGAAGTCGATCAGTTGTTCCACCCGGCCCAGCAGTTCCGGCTCCAGATCGGCGAATGTGCGCACCCGTCCCAGGATCCGTTGCCAGGCCCGGGCGATATCGGCCTGGTCCTCGTGAGGCCAGCCGAGGGCCTCGCAGATCCCGTGCTTCCATTCGATGCTGCGCGGAATCGCGGGCCACGTCGTGATTCCCACGCGGTTCGGCTTCACGGACTGCCAGACGTCGATATATGGATGCCCGACCACGAGCACATTCCGGCCGTGCGGTCCGCGCGCCACGGCGTCGGCGATCCGGCTTTCCTTCGATCCGGGCACCAGGTGGTCGACCAACACCCCGACCCGCCGGGTGGGTCCCGGGCGGAACTCTCGCAGGAGCTCCTCGAGGTTGTCGACGCCCTCGATGTACTCGACGACGACCCCCTCGAGCCGTAGATCGGCTCCCCAGACCTTCTCCACAAGCTCGGCGTCGTGCCGGCCTTCGACGAAGATGCGGCTTGCTCGGGCCACCCGCGCCGGGGCATCCCGCACGGCCATCGATCCCGAGGCGGTACGGGCGCGGCCCTGCGGCGCCGCCCTGACCGGGACGACGAGCACCACCGGGTCGCCGTCAATCAAGAATCCGCCGCCGAGCGGAAACAGGCGTAGTTGACCGTGGCGGTCCTCCAGGGTGACGATCTTCTTCTCGATCCGCACCACGGCACCGCAGAAACCGGTCGCGACCTCCTCGACGACCAGGTCGGGCGTGGCTTCCCGCGGCGGGATGACCTTCCGGCCAGCGTCCCGCCAGCCGGGGGAGAGTACATCCGCACTGTACCGATCCTGCATGTTCCGCTCGTCCATCGACGCTTCCTCGCTCCTACGCCTCGCCGACGCCGGAATCGACGCTAGCGGATGCCGGCACGGTCTGCGCTCTCAGACCGGGGTGTCGGCGTCCGGTAGTAACCTGTCCCCATGTGCGGTCGATTCATCATCACGGACACGGCGTCCGATCTCGCCGCGATGTTCGACGTCGAGCACGAGGGCGAGAACCTGCCGGAACCGTCGTGGAACATCAAACCCACCGAAAAGATCCCGATCGTGCTCGAGTCAGCCAAGGCCGGGCCGGTCGTGCGCCGGCTCGAGGGCGCGCGCTGGTCCCTTGTCCCCTCATTCGCGACCGAGCTGCAGTCGTCCTTCGCCACCTTCAACGCCCGTGCCGAAACGGCGGCGGAGAAGCCCACCTTCAAGAGTTCGGTCGCGTCCCGGCGCGCGCTGGTCCCGGCCACCGGCTACTACGAGTGGCACACGGACGGCACCGTGAAGACTCCGTACTTCATCCACTCAGACGACGGTCTTCCACTGGCCTTCGCCGGCCTCTACTCCTGGTGGCGCAATCCGGCCCTGGCCGACGACGACCCGGCCCGGTGGGTCCTGTCCGCGACGATTCTCACCCAGGACGCCGAGGGTCCCCTGGCCGCCCTCCACAACCGGATGCCCGTGATTCTGGCGGAAGAGTGGTGGGATCAGTGGCTTGACCCCCATACTCCGGGTGACCAGGCGCTGGTCGACGCCGCGGTGGCCGCCTCGCGGGAGGCCGTCGAGAGCCTGAGCTACCACGAGGTCGCCCCGGTGCGTGGTGACGGTCCGGAACTCATCGAGCCCGTCGGGGCGCCGTCGCCGGTCTGACGCTCGACCGGGTACGCTCGACTCATCGGCCCGGCGTTTAGTGCGGGCATCGCTCGAAAGGACCGCACCATGAACGCCGTCGCCTTCACCGTCGCAATGGCCATCTTCGTCTTCGGTCTCTGGCTGTTCGGGTTCGCGTTCGAGGTGACGGCCTGGCAGTTGCCGATCTTCCTCAGCGGCATCCTCTGCGTTTCGCTGGCCGTGGCCATCCCGGTGCAGATCCTCCGCGACTAGGTCGCAGCCCCCGGCACCGCGTCGGCTCGATCGCGGAGGCCCTCCGGCCCCGAAGTGTCGAAGGAGCCGTCATCGCGCACGAACGAGGGTTCGCGCTCGAGGGAGGTTGCGACCCGGATGGCCGGCTCCCCCGACGGGCTGACCGTGGACAGCGACGGTGGCGTGTGGGTGGCCGTCGACAGTGGGAGTGCCGTGCGCTCGGTCCGGGAGTGCGCCGGCTGACGGGCCGCGTCAGCGCAACAGGCCGGCCACCAGGTTGATCAGGGTAGCCAGGATGAACGAGCCGAACAGGTACGAGAGCAGGCTGTGACGCAGCGCCGTCATCCGAATCGCGTGCGTTTGCAGACTGGTGTCTGAGACTTGGAACGTCATCCCGATCGTGAAGGCCAGGTAGGCGAAATCCCCGTAACTCGGTGGCACCGCCTGGCTAAAATCCACCCCGCCGTCGCGCCCGGAGTAGTAGAGCGAGGCATAGCGGAGCGTGAACAGGGTGTGCACCAGAATCCAGGAGAGTCCGACGCTGAGCACCGCCGCCGCCGCCAGGATTCCCGGTGCGGCGACCGAGGTGGTGTCGGTCCCCACCAGTAGGAACACCAGAGCGCCGAGGCTGCCGAGGCTGCTGAGAACAATCAGGATGTCCGCGGCACCTCGGGACGAATCCTCCCGGGTGGCATGGCTGGCCGTGTTCTGGACGTCCATGGGGCCGATGGTGATCCACACCCAGGTGACATACGTCACGCAGGCGGCCGCCCAGCCCGCGATCGGAGCCAGGGTCCAGCTCCCGTACACCCCGGCCAGAACGGCCACGACGACACCCGCCGCGAACATGCCGATAAGTCGGGTACTCGAGCGGTGGAGGCGTTGGCCGTGCGTCGTCATATGCTGATCGTGCCATGAAGTCGGGTCTCTGCGGGCCGAGGCCCGGGGAGCATCCGGTGTTATGCCAGCCAGGGTCGGTACTGTGAGGGAACGATTGGCTGGCTGTTCCATTGCCGGCCGCACTAACGCTGAAAGAGAACGCTGGATGTCAGATAGCCCGGCCGCGGCGTCGCCCTACGAGGTGCTTGGCGTCAGCCCGTCGGCGAGTGACGACGAACTTCGTCGTGCCTACCGTCGCCTGCTGCGCCACACGCATCCGGATGTCGGCGGAGACGCCGCCGCCTTCCACCTCGTTCAGATCGCGTGGGAGCGGGTGGGAACCCCGGAGGGGCGCGCCGACTATGACCGCCGCCGATACCCGGACGCGGTCCCCGAGCCGGAGCGCCCCGCCTACGCCTCCGGAGCCGGCCGTGCGCAGGCCACGCAGGCCGGGCCGCGCGCGCGCATGTACGGCCATCCGGGTGGCGAGGCGCGCCAGCGTTACCTCGAACTCCTCCGGGAATGGGCCGGGCGCGGAACCTCCATCGCTGACCCGTATGCCCCGACGCTGATCCGTTCGGCGCCGCGGGAGATCCGGCATTGGCTGGCGAAGGCACTGGCCGAGGAATCAACGGCGCAACTCGTCTCCGCCCTCGGGATCGGCTTCACGGCCTGGCATGATGTGGCGGCCGGCACGCAGGGCGGCAAGGTCGATCACGTCGTGCTCGGCCCGGCGGGACTGTTCGCGGTCCTGTCCGAGGACTGGGGCGGGCCGGTGCAGCTTCGGCGCGGGGAGCTCGTCGGTGACGCCCTTGGCCCCGATGCTCGTCCGATTGAAGACGTCGAGGGTGTCGTGCGGGCTCTGGCGAAGTCGGTCCGGGTGAGGTTCACCGCTGTGCTGATCGTGCTGCCCGACGAGGCCCTGGCCGACCCTCTGACGGTCCCCGGCCGTGGCCGGCGCCCGACCGTGATCACGCTGCCGAGGTCACGGCTGATCGGGGTGCTGCGCAGCGGGCTGCCCGGAATGGACCGCGGCAGCTTTGAAAAGGTGTTCGAGTTGCGGAGCCGCCTGCAGGACGGCATCCGCTTCAGTTCGGAGTAACCGCTTCGCGCAGGCCCAGCTTGTCGACCCAGTACCGGAGGAATTCTGCGCCGGCCGCGTCGTGGATCAGGGACCCCTCGACGATTACGGGGTAGGGGCGTTCGAGGATGCCGTCGGACGGCCGCACATCCACATGCGAGACGTCATAGCCGGCGGCATGCAGGTGGTCGGCCATCAGGTAGTCGCTGCGCGAGTCGCCGACCGAGCGCCAGACCCGGGGGAGTGTTCCCGATTCGGAGAAAAAGGCCAGCGCCCGCTCCGCGCCACGGTCCTTGTCCAGGGTGACCGACTCGATGTCGGTCGAGATGATCGTCGGGTCGATCCGGAATGCCACGCTACCGGCCTGGTCCGGAACGACTCGATCACCGAAACGGATGCCCAGCCCGAGTTCAACCATCACCCCGAATACGGCCTCGTTGAATTCCACCGCGGCGGCCTGGTACCGGCCGTGGTCGGCATCCGTGCGCTGCTCGACCGAGACCATCGCCTGCTTGGTCTCGTCGAAGAACATCGTGTCGCTGAACCGGTCGGCGACGAGGTTGCGCAGCCGATCGACGGCGGCGGCCGGCAGGGCCACGCTGTCATCGACGACGATCTCGCCCATCCCCGCGGCCGTGATCGGAAACCAGACGGCTCCCTTCTCGCAGACCCCGTACATCCGCATCGACTCGGGCAACCCGGCTGCACGGAGCGGTGCGACAACCTGCTCGCGGATGAACGTCGACGACCGCCCGGTGATGAATGCGATCGGAACGTTGGCTCCGGCCAGGCTGATCAGATCCGTGATGATGCTCGGTGTGGCGATGGTCCGGGACACCGGACTGGCGATCGGCCCGTCCACGTCGAGCAGCAGGCCGAGGGGGGAGGAGGTATCGCGCATACCCCAGTGTTTCACGGGCGTGCCCCTTCGACCGTCACCTTCCCGTTGGTGGTCGCCGCGGTGATGGAGCGGCGGAAGGAGGGGGCACTCGGGACCGGCCCGCTGTCACTCTCGCCATTGGTCGTGCCGGCGTCCACCCGGCAGGTCACCCCGTCCGCCGGCAGCCCCACCGTGATCGCACCGTTGGTGCTCCGGTCCTCGGCCGACGTCGGCGGGTCGAGAAAGTCGAGTTTGACGCAGGGAGCGCCGTAGCCGACGAGGCTACCCGGCCCGGGAACGCCTATCCTTGATCGAGATGATTACCCGACGAATGGCCGCCCTGCGCCTGGATATCCCGATCGAAATGGCGCAGCGCCACGAACTGCCCTCCCGGATGTCGGAGGCTGAACTGGCCGAGATCGAGCGCAACCCGCCGGCGTGGCTCGTGCAGTCTCGGGCCAACCGCACCGGTAAGAAGCCGGTCTGGGTGGAACTTCGTTGCGATGTCTGCGGGTTCTCCGAAGCCGCGCGTCCCAAGAAGTGGTGGCCCGCCTTCACCTATCTGACCTGTGACTACCACGGATCCGAGGAACTCCCAGAAGCCGCCGCCGGCCTCAGTCGCACCGAGGTCGACGGCATCGGCAACGCATTCATCGGCATCGTCGACGAGGCACCCTAGGTGAGTGTGATTCCTCGTCGTATCCGGTCTCGAACCAATACGACGGAGATTTTGGGTCAAACTCCCGTTTTTTAGCCCACAGGCGCTGTTTTGAGCAGAATCTCCGTCGAATTCGTTCGGGATGAAGTTGTCGCAGAGCCCCGGACTCGACCGACAAGGATCTTGCGGCGCACGTTCGTCCCAAGTGGCAGCGATCAGGCCAACCCGGATTATACCCCCATGGGTATCCGGGGCATGACTCCGAGCGTACACCTCGCGCGGTGTGTCCCGGCACCCGACAGGTGTCGGTCCGCCGGCGCCGGGTGGAGTAATTTGGCGGTAGCCGCCTGAGACCGGAGGACTTCTGCCATGCTGCGCACACTGGGCGTTTTCATCGCCCGTCACCGGTTCACCTCTCTGCTGGTGTGGGCGCTCACGATCGCCGCGTGCGTGGCGACGGCACTGATCGGGGTGACGGGGGAGAACCTCTTCCAGCGGCTCGCCAGCGCCGGCCCCACCGTTGAAGGCGAGGCCAGCCAGGCCGCCGATCTGCTGCAGGGAACCGAGGGCGCGGACACGGAGTCTCTCTCTCTGCTGATCCACGACGTCGACCTGTCCTCCCCGGACCTGGGCTTGATCCTCACCGCGGCCACGACCGATTTGTTGGAAGTCGACGGGGTAACCGAGGTCATCAACCCGCTCGCCATCCCACCGCTCCCTGACGGCTCGCCGAACCCGGCTGCGATGCCTCTCCTGGCACCCGACGGCACCGGACTGTTGCTGAACGCCCAGATGGTGGCACCAGGCGGTGACATCAGTGAGGACCTGCTGGGCGAGGTGGAAGAACGGCTCGGCGTGGCGGCCGACGAGGTCCGGCAGCTGGAGCCGGACGCGACCGTGGAAGTCGGCGGAACCCCGCTCCTGGTGGAATCCCTGGTGGCGGTCGCCGAGGCCGACCTGCAGAAGGGCGAGCTGATCGCGTTGCCGATCGCCCTCCTCGTGATGCTGATCATCTTCGGTGGATTCCTGGCGGCCGGCATCCCGCTGATCGGGGCGCTGGCCTCGATCGCCGGCGCTCTCGGGGCCCTCTTCGGCTTCAGCTACCTGATGGAGATCGACACCACGGTGCTCAACGTCATCACCGTGATTGGGCTGGGGCTCTCCATCGACTACGGGCTCCTGATCGTCAGCCGGTTCCGCGAGGAGTTCCGGGCACTCGTGGAACGGGCCGGCGACAGCGAGACGCGTACGGAACGTCACGAGCTGATGCTGCAGGCGGTGGGCATCACGGCGGACACGGCCGGCCGCACGGTGCTCTACTCCGGTCTGACCTTCGCCATCGCCACGGTGGGCCTGCTGGTCTTCGAACCGGCGATCATCCGTGCCATCGCCATCGGCGCGGTATCCGTGGTGCTGATCGCCATCCTGACGGCGCTCGTTCTTGTGCCGGCTCTGCTCGGGTACTTCGGCGACCGGCTGCTGACGCCGGGCCTGCTGACCCGCATCCCCGGCCTCGGTCCCCTCCTGACCCGTTTCGGCGACGTCGCCCCCCGGGAGGGCGTCTTCTCCCGGCTGACCCGCCGCGTGCAACGGGCGCCCGCACTCGTGGCGCTCGGCGGCATCGCCGTGCTCCTCCTGCTCGGCAGCCCCGCGCTGAACATCAACGTGTCCAGCGGCGGCGCCGACGCCATCCCGAAGGCCTCGACCCAGTACGGGTTCGTCACGGCGTTGAACGACCACTTCCCCGTCGCCACGGCCCCGCTGGTGCAGCTTGTCTCGGACACCGCTGAGGCGTCCGCCGCGGCCTGGGCCGCGGAGGTGGCGACGCTGCCGAACGTCACCGGCACGACACCACCGGCCCTGGTGAACGGACATTGGGTGTCGCGCGTCGGCGTCGACCAGAACGAGGGCCCGGCCGTTGTGCGGCAGATCCGGGACGACCGGCCCGACTTCGACCACTGGGTCGGTGGCACGGATGCCGCGTCGGTCGACTATGTCGACTCACTGGTCGCCGGCGCGCCCTGGGCTGCCCTGATCATCGCCGGGGCCACGTTCCTGCTGCTCTTCCTGATGACCGGTTCCGTGGTCATCCCGCTCACCGCCCTCGTGATCAGCGTCATCTCGCTCGGCGCCTCCGTGGGCATCCTGGTCTGGGGTTTCCAGGAGGGAAATCTCGGAGGCCTGCTCGATTTCGATGCCGATACGATCGCCGGGGTGGACCCTCTGGTCCTGACCCTCGTGCTCACCTTCGGCTTCGGTCTGGCCATGGACTACGAGATGTTCCTGCTCGCCCGGATCAAGGAGCACTACGAGGCGGGTGAGGCCACGCGGCTCGCGATCGAGACAGGTCTGCAGAGCTCGGGCCGGATCATCTCCTCCGCGGCCCTGATCATCGTGATCGTGTTCGCCGGGTTCGCGACCGGCAATCTGCTGCAGATGAAACAGATCGGCGTCGCCCTCGCCGTGGCCGTGCTGCTGGACGCGACCCTCGTGCGCACCATCGTGGTTCCCGCGGTGATGACCTCGCTCGAGAAGTGCCTCTGGTGGGCGCCGAAGTGGTTGCATCCGATCTACGCCCGCTTCGGGATGCGGGAGTAGGGCGGCGGCTACACCGAGGCCTGCTCGTCGAGGTCGTCGTGGTGGATCCGGTCGGCCAGGTTGCCCAGCGGATCTCCGGTGCCGCCCCACTGCTCGGCGATGATCTCCGCGGCGATGGACACGGCCGTCTCTTCCGGGGTTCGGGAGCCGAGATCCAGCCCGATGGGGCTGTGCAATCTCGTCAGCTCCGCCTCGTCCACACCTGCCTCGCGGAGCCGGGCCAGTCGGTCCTCGTGAGTGCGCCGAGACCCCATCGCACCGATGTAGGCGAACGGGCCGCGGGTCAGGGCCACCTTGAGGAGCGGCACGTCGAATTTCGGGTCGTGGGTGAGCACGCAGACGACGGTGCGCTCATCCACGAGCCCGGCCGCGACCTGCTCGGCCAGGTAGCGGTGCGGCCAGCCGACGATGACCTCGTCGGCCTCCGGGAACCGGGCCGGCGTGGCGAAGACCTCGCGGGCATCGCAGACGGTGACATGGTAGCCGAGGAAGGAAGCCAGCCGGGCCAGGGCGGCCGCGAAATCGATGGCGCCGAACACCAGCATCCGTGGGCGCGGGGCGTAGCTGTTGACGAAGACCCGCATGCCCTCACCGCGTCGCTCACCGTCGGGACCGTAGGTGAGGGTGCTGTTGCGACCGGCGGCCAGCAGCCCGCGGGCATCGTCACCGATGGCCCGGTTCGCCCGTTCGGAGCCCAGATCGCCGTCGAAGCCGTGCGGCCGGATGATCAGGTGTCGGCCCAGACGGCTGGGATCGGGGTGCTCGATCACGGTCGCGACCCCCACCGGAGCCGATCCGGTGATGTCCTGCTCCACAGCGGACAGCTCCGGGAAGCTCACCTGGCTGACGGGCTCCACGAAGACGTCGAGGATGCCGCCGCAGGTCAGACCAACGGAGAAGGCGTCGTCGTCGCTGATGCCGTAGCGCACCAGCACCGGCCGCCCGTCATCGATCACCTGGGTCGCGAGGTCGTAGACGGCACTTTCGACACAGCCCCCGGAGACTGAGCCGACCACCTCCCCGTCGGCGGTGACCAGCATCGACGCGCCGGCCGACCGGGGGGCGGACTGGAAGGTGCGCACGACGGTGGCCAGGCCGGCAATGCCGCCGGCCTGCCATCCCGTCAGCAGCGGGTTCAGAACCTCACGCACAGGTGGTGACCCTTCCGGTTTCGCTCATCCGAGTCTACCGACCGCCGGCGCGGCGGCCGATCCGATAGGCGACAAACGCCACCGCGGCGATCACGCCGAGCAGCCTGGGCAGGCTGCTGAGCTGATCCATCACGATGCCCTTGGCCAGATCGAGGGCGTTCAGGCTGGTCTCGGCGCCCGGCCGCGGCGCTCGGGAGGCAGGCGCCGTCGTGAGGGGCCCGGCCGGCGGTGCGGCGGGCAGAGCCGTCGCGGTTCCCGACCCACCGACGGTGTCGGCGGTCTGCCCGGTTGTAACCCCCGCAGCAGGCACCGCCGGATCCGGAGCCGGAGCCGTGACCATGGCCTGCAGGTTCTCGGCGAAGAGGGCCA
Organism: Cryobacterium sp. TMT2-15-1; assembly: GCF_004402345.1. NCBI lineage: Bacteria > Bacillati > Actinomycetota > Actinomycetes > Micrococcales > Microbacteriaceae > Cryobacterium > Cryobacterium sp. TMT2-15-1. The sequence continues at coordinate 34,453 of NZ_SOGD01000006.1, forward strand.
TCATCTGGTCCGTGACGCTGCCGATGATGCTGCGCCCCATCGCGGCCACCTTGCCGGAGAGCGCCACATCGGCACTGACCGTGCCCTGAGTCTCGCCGTCCGCCTCGACGAGCGTGAGGGTGGCCGTACCCTGCGCCGTGCCTTGACCGCGGGTCTCCTGAGCACGCCCCTCGAACACGGCGCGGTGCGCGGTCGCATCGCGTTCGAGAACGGTCATCTGACCTCTGTACTGCATGGTCACCGGACCCAGTTTCACTTTCATTCCGACCTGATAGGCGTCATCCGAAAGCTTGTTCAGCACCTGTGCCCCCGGAACGCAGCCGGCGACACGCTCGAAGTCCATCAGAGTCTTCCACACCTCGTCGATCGGTGCGACGACGGAGAACGTGCCGTTGATGTCCATTATCGGGCCCTCGTATTCTCGTGTGGGTCCGAACGGTCGGCGCGAATCGCCGCCGCCACTTCTGCCAGGGCCGCATAGCTGTGCCCGCTGACGAACGCGTCGACAAAGGGCAACGCGGCCGCCATTCCGCCCACCACCGGCTGGTAGTCCAAAGCGACCTTCCTGGGGTTGACCCAGATGATGCGGTAGGCCAAGCGCCGCAGGCGGGCCATCTGGGCGTGCACCGATTCCGGGTCGTCCAGCGCCCACCCGTCCGAGATGATCACGACGACGGCCCCGCGGGCGAGGCCACGTCGACCCCAGGCATCCGTGAAATGGCGGATGCTCTCTGCCAGCCTGGTGCCACCCGCCCAGTCCTGGGTGCTGGCGGCAGCCCGTGCCAGAGCCTGGTCCGGGTCGCGCACCGCGAGCTGACGGGTCAGCCGGGTCAATCCGGTCGAGAAGATGAAGGCCTCGGCCTCGGCCCCCGCGACCGCGCCCTGCAGGAGCGACAGGTACACCCGCGTGTACGGCTCCATCGACCCGGACACATCGCACAGCAGGATCAAACGGCGCACCAGGCGACGCATCTGGGCGACCTCGTCCGGAGCTAATTCGGTGAAAGACATCTGGTGCAGGCGCTCCTCGTCCGCCGCCGTCACCAGGATCGTTTCCCGCTCCGGCGCATCCGTGTCAGTGTCCCCGGAATCGTCCCCGCCCGGAGCCATGCCCGGCGCCTGAGGCAGCGGCGCCTGGTCCGCCGCGATCGCCGGCCGCTGGTGGGTCGCGGTCGGCCGGGTGCGTGGTTCGGAGCCGATTGACGGCGGAGCGTTCTGGTCACCGCGGAAGTCGGCCGGGTCGAGGGTGCCGGCGAACACGGCGTCGAATACCGCGTCGAACACGGGTACCTGTTCCCGGGCGGAGACCAGAACCACCCGGCACGTCCAGTACAGCGGCTCTCGCTCGTGCGGCGGAACCAGCCGGAGGGCCTCCGCCAGTCGAGCGGATCGGTCCGGGGAACTCGGGACGCCCGCTCGGCGCAGCGCCGTGCTGAACCCGACCGCCAGTGCGGCCGCTTCGACGTGGGAACGGCCCGCCCCGACGTGATCAATGCTCCGGAGGCCCAGTGACCCCCGGTCAGCCATGATCGCCCACCAGCCACACGGCGCCTGCCGACCGCCAGGTCAAGGTCGTCGCGGTTCTTCAGAATCGACCCCCAGGTCTGATCCACGCGGCCGGGGTCGAGTTTGTCGACGCCGAGCACGGTCAGCGCCGAGACCCAGTCGATGGCCTCGGCGACGCCGGGCGGCTTCGCCAGGTCCAGCGAGCGCAGCCGCGTGATGGCCGACGCCGCCTGCAGTGCGATCTGTGCGCCGCTCTCCGGCACCCTGCAGCGCACGATCTCCGCGATCCGCTGCGGCGTCGGGTAGTCGATCCAGTGGTACAGGCAGCGCCGGGTCAGGGCGTCGTGCAGGTCGCGGGTGCGGTTGGACGTCAGGATCACGATCGGTGGATGCGTAGCCCGCACCGTGCCCAGCTCCGGGATCGTTACGGCCGCCTCGGCCAGCAGCTCGAAGGTGAACGCCTCGAATTCGGCATCCGCCCGGTCGATCTCATCGAGGAGAAGCACCGCCGGACGCGGACCCTGGTGCTCGATCGCCTGCAGCAGGGGGCGGCGCAGCAGGTATTCCGGGCCGAACAGCTCCGTCTCGGCCAGGCTGGCCTGGCGGGCCTCGGCCAGCCTGATCCCCAGCAGTTGGCGCGGATAGTTCCACTCGTAGAGGGCCTCGCCCGAGTCAATGCCCTCATAGCACTGGAGCCGGAACAGGGGAGTGTCGAGCACCCGGGCCAGCGCCTTGGCTGCCTCGGTCTTGCCGACCCCCGGCTCACCCTCCAGCAGGATGGGTTGCGGCAGGCGCACCGCCAGGAATAGAGCCGTGGCGAGGCCCTCGTCGGCCAGGTAGTCGACCTCGTCCAGTGCGCCCAGCAGGGCGGGCACGTCCGGGATCATTCGGCGAACGTCGTCTTCCGCTCCCGTGCGGGCGGCGCCGGTCACCGTAACTTCCTTAATGCGGCGAGCGCCCGCTCGTAGTCCACCTCGGTGTCGATGTCCGGGGGCATCGGGCCCGCCACGACGACCTCGCACACCTCGGCGGCACGCTGCTCGAGGAGCCTCCAGAACGCCTTGTCGCCGTGGAGCCGGGCCAGGTCCGGCAGTACCGTCCGGTCGACGGCGAACGGATGCCCCACGCCGTCGTCGTAGCGGCACACGGCGAGGTGCGAGGCGCCCCGGCCGTGCACCAGACGGCGCACGGTCTCCGGGCTCACGCCGGGCTGATCGCCGAGCAGGAGCACCAGCACGTCGGTCTCCGGGTGCAGCGCCGGGATGGCCGCTGCGATCGACGAGGAGCAGCCGGAGCCGAACGCGGGGTTGCCGACCACGTCACAGTTGCGGGTGTCGACGCTCTGGCGCACGGCCTGCTTCCCACCGCCGAGGGTCAGCACGATCTGGTGGAGCCCGCAGGCCCGTGCCGTCCTGAGGACGGCGTCCAGGAGGACCCCGTCGCCGTAGGGCAGGAGCTGCCTAGGTCGGCCCAGGCGGCGCGAGGCCCCGGCGGCCAGGACCAACCCCGCGATGCGCGGCTCAGGAGGCGACGACATATTTGCTCCGGATCGGCGAGGAAGCTGCGCCGGCAGGACTCCGAGCAGAAGTAGAGGGTTTTCCCGTCGCGCGGGACCCGCGGCGCCGCGTCCCCGATGGCGACGGACATGCCGCATACCGGGTCAACCGCAACCGCAACCGCAACCTCAACCTCAACCTCAACCTCAACCGGGCCAGTGGCGGTCGTCGCCGCCGCAGGCCGCTTGGCCCTCTCGGCGACGAGCTGCGCCAGGATGGACAGCGCGATCTCGGCGGGGGAGCGGGCGCCCAACTGCAGTCCGGCCGGACTGTGCACGTGCGCACGCTGTTCCTCCGAAACGTTGAGGGAGGCCAGCACGACTGCCCCCCGGGCGTGGCTGGCGACGAGAGCGATATAGGGCACCTCGGCTCTCAGGGCGGCCTCCAGGGCAGGCTCTTCGTCACGCCCGTGCGAGGCCACGATCAGCGCCGCGTCGTCCGACCGAGGCGTCGCGTCTGCTCCCACCGTGAGGTGCATGTCAAGACCGAGCGGGCCACCCATCGCCACCAGGGCGTGCGCCACCGGCGTCATTCCGACGACCAATATCCGGGGTGCCGGCACGGACGGCTCGAGGAAGATCTCGATGGCCCCGCCGCTGAGGCACGGGTTGGACACCTGCACGGCTCCCCCTCACGGACATAGGATGGCTCGCCCGCCACAACGCGCAGTAGGAGAGGCTCGTGGGAGGCCAGGCTCTTCAGACCGTATTCCCGCACCGACGCCTGAACGCAGGCGCCGCCGACAAATCCCTCCAGAGTGCCGTCCGCCAGCAGCAGACCGGTGTCCCCGGCCTGGGCGCTTGTCGGATGTTGGGCACGCACCACTGTGGCGCGCACGAACGGTTCCCGGTTTCCGGGCGGCGACCCCACGGTGGCGGACTCGCCGATACCCTTCGCTCCGATCGGGTGGTGCGGCGATGGGGTCACGGTGAACCCGGTTTCCCAATCCGGCACCTCCAGGGCCGTGGGGATGAGGTAGTCCATGAAGGTGCCGCCGAGGTTGTTGCCCTCTTTGTCGAACTCAATGAACTGCATCAGGGCCATACCGACCCCATCGGTAAGACCACCGTGCACCTGCCCCTCGATGATCATCGGGTTGATCCGGGTGCTGCAGTCGTCAACGGCGATGAACCGGCGTACCTTGACGTGGCCGGTACCGGGGTCGACGTCGACCACGCAGAAGTAGGCGCCGAAGGGGAAGGTCAGGTTTGGGGGATCGTAGGTGACCTCGGCATCCAGGTTGCCGTCGATCCCTTCCGGCAGGGTGACGGTTCCGTGCGCGCCCATCGCGATTTCCGCCATGGTCTTGCCGATGCTCGGGTCGCCCTTGACGAACCAGCGTCCCTTCTCCCACTCGAGGTCCTCGGGCCGGGTTTCGAGCATGGCGGCGGCGATGAACTTCGCCTTCTCCCGCACCTTGCGGGCGACGAGGGCCACGGCGGCGGCGCTGACCGGGGTCGACCTGCTGCCGTAGGTGCCCAGGCCGAAGGGGGTCTGGTCGGTGTCGCCGTGCACGACGTCGATGTCTTCCGGCGGGATGCCGATCTCTTCGGCCACGATCTGGGCGAAGGTCGTCTCATGGCCCTGCCCCTGGCTCTGCACGGAGATCCGCACGACGGCCTTGCCGGCGGGATGGATTCGCAGCTCGGCGCCGTCCGCCATGCCCAAGCCGACGATGTCCATGTGCTTGCGCGGCCCGGCACCCACGGTCTCGGTGAAGAACGAGATTCCGATCCCCATCAACTCGCCGCGAGCGCGCTTCTCCTGCTGTTCGCGCCGAAGGTCGTCGTAGCCGGCCATCTGCATCGACTTGCGCAGCGCCTGCTCGTAGTTGCCGGAGTCGTACTCCCACCCCGTCTTGTTCTTGTACGGGAACTGTTCGGGCTTGATCAGGTTCTTCAGCCGCAGTTCCGCGGGGTCCATCTCCAGCTTCCGGGCCAGCATGTCCACAAGCCGTTCGACCAGGTAGACCGCCTCGGTGACCCGGAAGGAACAGGCGTAGGCGACTCCGCCCAGAGCCTTGTTGGTGTACACGCCGGTCACCTTGCAGTGCGCGGCCTGCAGGTCGTATCTTCCGGTGAAGATGTGGAAGAATCCGGCCGGGTACTTCGAGGGTTACGCCGTGGCATTGAAGGCGCCGTGGTCCGCGAGCACGGTCGACCGCACCGCGAGGATCTTGCCGTCCTTCGTGGCGGCGATTTCGCCCTGCAAGATGTAGTCGCGGGCAAAGGAGGTGCTCATCAGGTTCTCGGAGCGGTTCTCCATCCACTTCACCGGCCGCCCGGTGACGATCGACCCGACAACGGCGAGGATGTAGCCCGGGTAGATGCCGACCTTGTTGCCGAAGCCGCCGCCGATGTCGGGGGAGACGATGCGGATCTTGTGTTCAGGGATGCCCGAGACGATCGCGAACAGGGTTCGGTGCGCGTGCGGGGCCTGACTGGTCTCATACAGAGTCAGCGCGCCCTCGATCGGCTCATAGTCGGCGACGGCCCCGCAGGTCTCCATCGGTGCCGGATGCACGCGAGGTAGACCATCTCCTGGGACACGACGACGTCCGCCGAGGCGAACACCGCCTCGGTCTCGGCCGCGTTGCCGGCCTCCCAGTCGAAGATGTGATTGTCGGTGCGGCCCTCGATGTCGTCGCGGATGACCGGGGTACCGGGGTTCAGCGCCGTGCGTACGTCGATGACCGGCGGCAGCACGTCGTAGTCGACCTCGATGAGTTCGAGTGCGTCGCGCGCGGCGTAGCGGTCCTCGGCGATCACGAAAGCGACTTCCTGCCCCTGGAAACGCACCTTGTCGGTGGCGAGCACCGCCTGCACGTCGGCGGAGAGGGTCGGAGCCCAGGCGAGCTTGAGGCCGAGCAGGTCCTGGCCGGTGATCACGGCCACGACACCCGGGTGGGCCAGCGCGGCGCTCGTGTCGATCGACACCAGCCGGGCGTGCGCCACGGGGGAGCGCAGAATGGCGCCGTGCAACATCCCGGGCAGCACGATGTCATCAACGTAGTGCCCCTTGCCCCGCACGAAGCGGGGGTCCTCCTTGCGCTGGATACGGCCGTAGCCGATCGGGCGGTTGTCGTCTCCGGCCGCCGGGTTCGCGGCCCGCTCCTCGATGATGGTCATGCCGTTACCTCTTCTTCCGCGGTCTCGTCCAACCCGTCCTGCGCCGTGGGATCGGCCGCGGCCCACTGCACCGAGCGCACGATCGTCGCGTAGCCGGTGCACCGGCACATCTGGCCGGAGATCGCCTCGCGGATTTCGCCCTCGTCCGGATGCGGGTTGTGGTCCAGCAGGGCCCGCGCGGTGAGCATCATCCCAGGCGTGCAGAACCCGCACTGGAGGCCGTGCTCCTCCATGAACCCTGCTGCACGGGATCGAGCGTGGCCCCGGTGGCGAGCCCCTCGACCGTGGTCACGGAGTGGCCGTCGGCCATCGCCGCGAGCACCGTGCAGGATTTTACCGGCTGGCCGTCCATGAGCACGACGCAGGTTCCGCAGTTGGAGGTGTCGCATCCCCAGTGCGTGCCGGTCAGCCGCAGCGGGTCGCGAATAAAGTGAACAAGCAACACCCTCGGTTCGATCTCTTCGGTGATGTCGGTGCCGTTGATGGTCATGCTGATCTGCATGGACTTAGCCTTCCTGTGCTTCGCCGGCGCGAGCAGCCGCGCGGCGCAGCACCCGGCGGGTGAGTTCGTCGGCAAGGTGCCGCTTGTAGTCGATGGGGCCCCGCTGGTCGGTGACCGGGTCGCTCGCCAACGCGGCGAGCCGCCCGGCCTCCACGAACAGGTCTTCCCGCGGATGCTGGCCGCGCAACATGTCCTCGGCCTCGGCGACCGTGCCCGCCACACCGACGGCGGTGAGGCCGATGGTGACGTCGTCCATCGTTCCGTCGATGGCCAGGGAGATCGCCGCTCCCGCCGCCACGACCGCCCAGTCACCGACCCGCCGTTCAACCTTCTCGTAGGCACTTCCCGAGCGTGCACGGATCGGGAAGCGCGCCTCGACGAGGAGTTCGTTGTGCGCCACGGCGGTCTCGTAAGCACCACGGTGGAAGTCGTGCATGCTGAGTACGCGCTCGCCGCCGGGCCCGCGCACGACCGCTTCCGCCCGCAGAACCTTGCAGACCGTGGAGAGATCTTCGGCCGGGTCGGCCTGGCAGAGCGACCCGCCGATCGTGCCACGGTTGCGCACGGTCGGATCCGCAATCACGCGCTCCGCGTCGGCGACGATCGGAAACAAGCGGGAAATCTCGGGGGGACGCCAGCAGTGTCGCGTGACGGGTCATGGCGCCGACCCGCAGCGTGTTGCCGTCGCGCAGCACAAAGTCCAGTTCGAAGAGCTCGTTGATGTCGATCAGCCACTCGGGTATGGCCAGACGGAGTTTCATCATCGGCAGAAGACTGTGCCCGCCCGCGATGACCCGGGACTCCGGACCGTGGTGCTCGAGTAGGGTGATCGAATGGTCGACCGTGCTGGCGCGCACATAGTCGAAGGACGCTGGAATCTGCACAGGGGCCTCCACCTCGAAAAGGTACCCGGCAACAGCGACAGGCACGGAATTGTGTCACATAGCGCTCCGGGGCCGCCGGGTTGTCAACGCGAATCGGGACGGCTCCGGGCCGCCGGGGAGTCGGCCGCCGGAAACGACCGTCCCGCAGCGGAGTACGTCGCGGGTTCAGTGGCGGTCCCGCAACGAAAAAGGCCCCGGCGACGAATCGCCGGGGCCTCATGCACTGTCTCAACCAGCGCTCGTCCGTGCACAGCAGAACCGTGACCGGAAGTCTGTCTCTAGCATACAGGCACGGTAATCGATGCCGGGGGAGGGTCAGGTTCGGGTCGGCGGCCGGAGTCGTCCCCGGGCCCGAGGGCCCCGGAGCGCAGCCCCAGTTCGTGTTCGGCGACGGTGCGAACGAGACCGCGCAGCCGCTGCGCATGGCCGTAGCGCACGATGGCGTGCGCGTTCAGCCCGTCGATGATCGCCAAAAGCTGCCAGGCGACGGCGTCCGGGTCGATCGCCCGGAATTCACCGCGCGCGCAGCCGGTGTTCAGCAGGACGGCCAGGAACGCCTGCCAGGCGTCCATCTGAACGCCCACCTCCACGGCGAGCGCAGGGTGGCGTCGGCCGAGGCTCCAGGCATCGAGCCAGACCGCGGTCACGGTGCTACGTGCGGGTCCGAGCAGAGTGTCGATCAGCGTCTGCAGGGCCGCCACGGATGTCTCGCAGGGCGCCAGCTCCTCCGCCACCTCGCCGATCTCGGCGGCCACGATCGCCCCGAAAGTGGAGGCCACCAAGGAGTCCATGCTCGGCTGGTAGTGACTGACCAGGGCCGGGGTCACCCCGATCCGGGAGGCGACCGCACGCAGTGTGAGGGCCGACAATCCCTCGTCAAGGGCGATCTCCCGGGCGGCGCGAGCGATTTCCGCTGCCCGCTCGATCGGTGCTTTGCGCCGCGATGCACTCGGATCGGTTGACATGAAACCTGAGTCTATATATCTTTAGCCAACGGTTATTGATCAAGTGATCAATTATTCCACAGGGAGGTCACGTCATGCTCTTGATCAACGCGCCCGGCATCGCCGAACCGCTGACCCGCACGTCGGACGAGGCCGGGCCGCCGCTCCGGGTCGGGCTCGTGCAGCACCGCTGGCACGTCGACGAAAACGCGCTGCGCGCGGAGCTGGCCGAGGGCATCCGTCTGGCCTCCGAGCAGGGTGCCCGCGTCGCCTTCCTGCCCGAGCTGACGCTGCGCAAATACCCCGGCAACGCACGGGCACAGGGTGTGCCGAAGCTAGCGGCCGAGGACCTGCTGACCGGACCGACCTTCGCCTTCGCGGCTGAGCAGGCCGAAGTGCACGGCATCGTCGTGCACGCCTCCCTCTACGAGAGACCGGACGCAGAGGATGCACCGGAGGACCCGCGCGGTTACAACACGGCCATCCTGGTCTCGCCGACCGGTCGGCTGCTCGGTCGCACGCGGAAACTGCACATCCCGGTCACCGAGGGCTACTACGAAGACACCTGGTTCCGACCGGGCCCAGCCGAGGACGCGTATCCCGTCTATGCGCCCGAGGAACTGGGCGGTGCCCGGATCGGGCTGCCCACCTGCTGGGACGAATGGTTCCCCGAGGTGTCGCGGCTGTACGGCCTCGGCGGCGCCCAGCTGCTGGTCTATCCCACGGCGATCGGCTCGGAGCCCGGCTTCCCGACGTTCGACACCCAGCCCCTCTGGCGGCAGGTGATCGTGGCCAACGGGATCACCAGCGGCCTCTTCATGGTGGTGCCCAATCGTCACGGCGACGAGGGCGACCTGACCTTTTACGGCTCCTCTTTCATTTCTGACCCCTACGGTCGTGTGCTCGTGCAGGCTCCCCGTAACGAGTCCGCGGTGCTGGTTGCCGACCTCGACCTGGCACAACGGGAGGAGTGGCTCACGCTGTTTCCCTTCCTGGCCACACGACGGCCGGACAGCTATGCGGGGCTGACCACGCCGGTCGACCCGGCTCATCCGTTCGGTGCGATGGCGACGTCGGGGGAGTCGTGACCTGGCTGATGCCGGCGGAGACCGCGCCGCAGGACCGGGTCTGGATGGCATTCCCGGTGGACGGCTACACGCTCGGCACGGATGCGCATTCCGCCGACGAGGCGCGCGGAACCTGGACCGCGGTTGCCCACGCGGTCCTCGAATTCGAACCCGTCACCATGGTCGTCGACCCGGCCGAGGTGGCGACCGCTCGGCGGTACCTCTCCGCGGAGATCGAAATCATCGAGTCACCACTTGACGACGCCTGGATGCGCGACATCGGCCCGACCTTCGTGCTGGGCGATGACGGGCAGCTGGGGGCGGTGGACTGGGCATTCAACGGTTGGGGTGCCCAGGACTGGGCGCGCTGGGGCAAAGACGCGGAGGTAGGCAGGCTCGTCACCGCCGCCTCTGGCGCGAGTGTGATCTCCTCGGTGCTCGTGAACGAGGGCGGCGGCATTCACGTCGACGGCGCGGGAACGGTGCTGGCCACCCAGACCGTTCAACTGGATCCGGGTCGGAACCCCTACGTAGACCGAGCGAGGATCGAGGCCGAGTTCGCCCGCACCCTCGGGGCCACCCGCCTGGTCTGGCTGCCGCGCGGCCTGACCCGGGACCAGCAGCGCTACGGAACCCGCGGCCACGTCGATATGGTGGCCACCCTCCCGTCGCCCGGAACGATGTTGATGCACGCGCAAAACGACCCGGCCCATCCGGACTATGCAGTGACCAGGCAGCTCCGCGCCGTGCTCGCCGAGGAGACGGATGCCGCGGGCCGGCCGTTCACCATCGTCGACCTGCCGGCACCGGCCGCACTCACGGACGAGGACGGCTTCGTGGACTACAACTACGTCAATCACCTCGTCGTCAACGGCGGCGTGATCGCCTGCGGCTTCGGCGAGGAACGGGCCGACCAGGTCGCCCGGGAGATCCTGGCCGCGGCTTATCCGGGCCGAACGGTCGTGTCGGTCGAGGCGCGGCCGTTGTTCGCGCGCGGCGGCGGCATCCACTGCATCACCCAGCAGCAGCCATCGGCCGGCTAGTACGCCGCGCCGCGCTTGCTGTCGCAAGGTGAACGTTCAGGGGACTGTGGCACGATTGACAGGTTGGCCACCGGGAATTCGGCTAGTCGGCGCCACCGGGACGCCGCATGCAGCACGATCTGAATCGAGTCAGTTTGAAGTTCATCGTTGGGGAAACCCTCGTCTATCCGCACCACGGTGCGGTCACCCTTACCGAGCTCTCCACCATAACCCTGAAGGGCGTCGCCCAGCCGGCGATGACGCTGCGCGTGCATTCGTCGCAGCTCACCATCCAACTTCCCATCGCGAACGCGGGGCTTGTCGGAGTGCGTGACGTCATCGATGCCGCTGGGCTGGAAGAGGTCTACAAGGTTCTGCGCGAGCCGTTCACGGAGGAAGCAACGAACTGGAGCCGCCGGTTCAAAGCGAATCAAGAAAAGATGGCGAGTGACAGCGTGACGCGCGTCGCCGAAGTCGTCAGGGACCTGTGGCGCCGCGAGCAGGACGGCGGCGTGTCCGCCGGAGAGAAGCGGATGCTCGCCAAATCCCGTCAACTCCTGGAGTCTGAGCTGGCGCTGGCACTCGGCACATCGCCGGAAGACACCGTCCTGGCTTTGGACGAGGTTCTCTCCGGGGCCCTCACCGAAGCGGTCTAGCACCGCTTGGCGGTTCGACGCCCACGCGAGCCACCGCCACGACGACGTGTCGGATGTGGATCTTGGCCTGCCTGGGGGGAACGAGCGGTTCACGCCGTCATGCTTGGCTTTCCGCATGTGTCTTCCGCCCGTTGTCCAGATAGCCGCCGAGGAGTATCTTCCGCAAAGGTGGGGCGGGACGCTGGCTCACCCGATGCCAGGCGGGTCGTCCCTTGTTGAGAGGATTACTCATGAAACGCATGGTACTGGGGTGCGTTGTCGCACTCGGACTTGTTTTCGTCGGCGCCACTTCGGCTCAGGCTGGCGAGACCAGTGGCAATGGCAGTCCGGTCCCGGGCGCAACGAACGCGAGTTCGGCGTGCGCCTATTCGGGCCGGGACCTCCCCGATGCTGAGGAGAACCAGCCGCCCCAATTCAACGACGATTTCGTCACGGACGGGCGCGTGCAGAGCTACGGGCGGTTCGTCAGCCACGGCTTCAAGGATCTGGTACCCAGCCCGGGCGAAGCCTGCCGCGGCAACGTGACGTTTGAGGAATAGGCTGCCAAGCCGCGACCTCGGGCAACTGCGAGCACAGCCCCGACGATCTTCCCTCGGTCGCTGACCTCTGGTCGCGACGCGGCCGGTCAGGGGATGATCATGATCGTGAGGGCTTCGTGGTTGCCCCTGTCACGGTTGGCGACGGGGACTGTGTCGAGGTTCACCGTGCGGTCGAGGACCCTCCGGGAGTGACGGTCCCGTCGAGGATCGCCGGCATGAGGTGTGCACTGTGGGCGCGCACGGGAGAGGGGCCGATGACCGCATGACAGATAGTGGCATCAACCAGTTCTCCAGTAGCGATCGCCTGCGGGAAAAGCGGGCGGCGCCGAGCATGTCGGCGGTGAGGCTGCCGCCGGCGGACGTCCGATACGGGGCGATGGCGAGGAGACTACGTTCAAGCCGGAGACACGTTCGACCATAAAAAAAATAGGCCGCGCAACCAGTATCGATTGTCGCGACCTATTTCCATGTGACGAGTCGGAAGGATCCGAATCTCATTTCTGTGCCCGAGGGGGGACTTGAACCCCCACGCCCATAAGGGCACTAGCACCTCAAGCTAGCGCGTCTGCCATTCCGCCACCCGGGCCGAGTGTTTCAGCGGCCGTTCCCGGCCGCCGAATAAATAATCTAGCACGGATTTCGAGGCCCTCCAGCCGCGCCCACCGTCGCCGGGCGGCGGCAAGGCCCGGTAGCGTGACACGCATGCTTTCCTCTGCTGACAACACACCGGCCGACGCTGCACTGGACCTCACGGCCACGATCGCTCGCGACCTCATCCGTTTCGACACGACCAACTATGGCGAGGGCCGTTCGAACGGCGAAACGGATGCCGCCGAGTACGTCGAGGCGAACCTGCGGTCTCTCGGCCTCGCCCCGCAGCTGTTCGATTCAGAACCGGGCCGCACGAGTGTCGTCGTGCGCGTTCCGGGTCGCGACAGCAGCCGCGGAGCGCTGGTGGTCCACGGCCACCTCGACGTCGTTCCCGCTGACCCGGAGGCCTGGTCGGTGGACCCGTTCGCCGGCGTGATCAAGGACGGCCTCCTGTGGGGTCGCGGAGCCGTTGACATGAAGAACATGGACGCCATGATGCTCGCGGCGCTCCAGAACATCCTCGGCTCCGGCCAGGAACCGGCTCGTGAACTCATCGTGGCGTTCTTCGCCGACGAGGAGGCCGGGGGAGTGCTCGGCTCGCACTACCTCGTCGACACCCGCCCGGAGCTCTTCCAGGGCGCCACCGAGGCCATCAGCGAGGTCGGGGGCTACTCGATCACGCTCGGCGGTCAGCGTGCCTACCTGCTCCAGACGGGTGAGAAGGCGCTGATCTGGATCAAGCTTGTGGCGCGGGGCGAGGCGGCCCACGGGTCCCGGCTGATCCAGAGCAACGCCGTGACCCGGCTCGCCGAGGCTGTCGCCAAGGTCGGCCGGCGTGAGTGGCCGATCCGCCTGACCGAGACCACCACCCAGCTGTTGGCGGAGCTGGCACGGGTGCTCGACGTCGACCCCCAACGTGTCGGTCCCGACGAGCTGGCCCTCGCCACTGGCACGGCATCGGGCTTCATCCAAGCGAGCCTGCGCACCACGACCAATCCCACCGTTCTGCACGCCGGGTACAAGCACAACGTCATCCCGGACCGGGCGGAGGCGCTCATCGACATCCGCACCCTGCCCGGAGACGAGGAATCCGTACTCGCCGAAGTGGCAGCGCTGGTCGGCCCCGACATCGAGATCGTGATCATGCACCGCGACATCGGTCTCGAAACAGAATTCGGCGGGCCCCTCGTCGACGCGGTCGTCGAGACTCTCGGCCGACACGATCCGGGCGCTCCCGTGCTGCCCTACCTGCTCTCCGCCGGCACGGACAACAAGGCCCTCAGTACTCTCGGGATCAAGGGTTACGGTTTCGCCCCGCTCAAGCTCCCCGCCGACCTCGATTTCCCGGCGATGTTCCACGGGGTCGACGAACGGGTGCCTCTCGACGCGTTAGTGTTTGGCAGGCAGGTCCTGACCGACCTGCTCTCGAACTATTGATCAGCAAAAGGGCACTTCGTGAATTTCATCGACGCACTCATCCTGGGACTCGTGCAGGGACTGACCGAATTCCTCCCGGTTTCCTCCAGCGCCCACATCCGTATCGTCGGGGAATTCCTGGGGACCGGAGATGACCCGGGAGCCCGCTTCACCGCGATCATCCAGATCGGTACCGAGGCTGCCGTGGTGATCTTCTTCTGGCACGATATCGTGCGCATCATCGGTCAGTGGTCCAAGTCCCTCGTCGGCAAGGTTCCGCGCGCGGACCCGGACGCGCGGATGGGCTGGCTGATCATCCTCGGATCACTGCCCATCGTGGCGCTCGGCCTGCTCTTCCAGGACCAGATCGAGTCCTCGCTCCGCAACCTATGGATTACCGCCAGCGTGCTGATCGGCTTCGGCGTCCTGCTCGGAATCGCCGACTACGTCGGGGCCAAGCGCCGCCGGCTGGGCGACCTCACCGTTCCCCATGGCATCGTCTACGGCTTCGCCCAGGCCCTCGCGTTGATCCCCGGCGTATCCCGTTCGGGAGGCACGATCACCGCCGGCCTGTTCATGGGGTACGAGCGCGCCGCCGCCGCCCGCTACGCGTTCCTGCTCGCCATCCCGGCCGTTCTCGGCAGCGGGCTGTTCCAGGTGTACAAAGCGATCGCCAAGCCGTGTCTGGAGGGTGCGACAAACTGCACCCCGGAGATTTTCGGCCCGTGGGATACCCTGGCGGCCACGGTCGTCGGCTTCGTCGTCGCCCTGTTCGTGATCAAGTTCTTCATGAGCTACATCTCCAGACGTAGCTTCCTGCCGTTCGTGATCTACCGCATCGTGCTCGGCCTCATGCTGATCGGCCTGCTGGTGACGAACACCATCTCCGCCTAGTTAGGCTGGGACGATGCGTGCCTGGCAACGACCCGAAATTCCGCAACTCCCCGGTCAGTCCGGCGCACCCTGGCTGCACGACACCGCCACCGCGGCCCTGATCGAGGCCAAACCCCAAGACGTCGCCCGGCTGTACGTGTGTGGGATCACCCCCTACGACGCCACGCACCTCGGCCATGCGGCCACCTATTTGGCCTTCGACACCCTGCAGCGGGTCTGGCTGGACGGCGGCTACCGGGTGCACTATGCCCAGAACGTGACGGATGTCGACGACCCGCTCCTCGAGCGAGCGGCCGCCACCGGCGTCGACTGGGAGGTTCTCGCCGAGTCGCAGGTGGACCTCTTCCGCACCGACATGGAGGCACTAGGGATCATCCCGCCGAACGACTATGTCGCCGTCACCGAGGTCATCGACGAGATTGCGGATGCCGTGGCCCAGCTCTGGGACGCCGGCCTCGCGTACCCGGTCCCCATGGACGCGGCCGCCGCAGGCGCGCCCGAGCCGACGGAGGCGGCCGGTTCCGACATCTACTTCGACATCGAGGCCGCGCAGCGCGCAACCTCGTGGACGCTCGGCGACGAGAGCAATCTCGACTCCGAGGCCATGCTCACCCTGTTCTCCGAACGCGGGGGAGACCCGGCCCGTCCCGGCAAGCGGGATGTCCTCGACCCGTTGCTCTGGCGCTCGGCCCGCCCCGGGGAACCGTCCTGGGCGTCGCGCGTCGGCGCCGGCCGTCCGGGCTGGCACATCGAGTGTTCGGTCATCGCACTGAAGGAACTCGGCACGGACTTCACGGTGCAGGGCGGCGGCAGCGATCTGATCTTCCCGCACCACGACATGAGTGCGGGGCACGCGGCAGCCCTATCCGGGCATCCGCTTGCCGGCGTCTACAGCCACACCGGCATGGTGGCCTATCAGGGCGAGAAGATGAGCAAGTCGCTCGGAAATCTGGTGCTCGTGTCCAAACTGCGCACCGCGGGAACCGACCCGCGAGCAATCCGCCTGGCCCTGCTCGACCAGCACTACCGCACCGACTGGGAGTGGACGAACGCGCACCTTCGAGTGGCGGAGGCCCGCCTCGCGGCCTGGACCGCGGCCTTCGGGGCAGCGGGCACGGCCGGAACCATCGACACGCACGCGATTATCGAACGGCTGCGGGCTGCCCTCGCCGCCGACCTTGACACCCCGGGCGCGCTGGCGGTCGTTGATGCCGCCGCAGCAGACTCCGACAGAGTCGACGAGCCGGCACTGCTGGCCCGAGCGGTCGACGCGCTGCTCGGCGTGGCTCTTTAGGGCTGCCGGGGCGAGTCGGTCGGCGGGCGCCCCTCGCCGGGGCCGTCCCGGCCATCGCCGCGCTTACGCAGGTATTTCTCGAATTCCTGGGCGATAGCTTCGCCGCTGGCTTCCGGGGAATCGACCGTGTCGCGAGCCTGTTCGAGCTGCCCGATATAGGCCGCCATCTCGTCGTCCTCGGCCGCCAGCGTGTCGATGCCGCTCTGCCATTCATCGGCCTCGCTCACCAGGTCGCCGCGCGGGATGACGACGTCGATGATCTCCTCGAGCTTGTCGATCAACGCCAGCATCGCCTTCGGCGACGGCGCGTTGTGCACGTAGTGGGGAACGGATGCCCAGATCGACAGGGTCGGAATGCCGACCTCCTCCGCGGCGATCGCGAGCACGCTCAGGATGCCGACGGGGCCTTCGTAGGTGCTGCGCTCAACCTGAAGTTCGGCCCGTACCTGCGGGTTGTCGCTGGAGACGAAGATGGAGATAGGCCGGGTGTGGGGAACATCGGCCAGCATCGCCCCGAGGAAGACGATGCCGCCGACATCCGCGGCGAGGGCGGCGTCGAGGATCTCTGCGGCGAATCCCTTCCAACTGCGAGACGGTTCCGTTCCAAGGAGCAGATAGATGTTTCCGGCGTTCGTGCCGCTGACGCGCAGCTGCGCGTCGTCGGCCAGGGGAGCCCCGGCCTCGGCGGGGGTCGTCGGTCCGTAGAGTACGGCACCCGGCCACTCCAGTTTGCGCCGGCCGTCTTCGCCGCCGGCCGAAATGGTGGGCCGGTTGAACTGATAATCGAAGTAGATCTCTGGGTCGATTTCTATGACCGGGGAGACATCCAGCAGATCCTTCAGGGTGCCCACGGCGCCGGTCGCCGCCTCGCCGGCGTCGTTCCAACCCTCGAACGCCACCACCAGGAGGCGACCGTTGAGGAACCCATTAGCCTCTGTCACTGTCTGAAACCTCTTTCGACGGGGTGCCCCGCACGGCGCACCATCCATCAAGGATAGGCGGTGCCCCTACACTTGAACTCCGTGAACGCGATCCGAATCAATTCCCCCCTGCCTGCGGCCGTGCTCTGGGACATGGACGGCACCATCGTGGACTCCGAGCCGTACTGGATGCAGGCCGAGACGGAACTGGTCGAGTCCTTCGGCGGCGTCTGGTCCCACAGCGACGCCATGCTGCTGGTCGGCTCCGGTCTCGAGGGTTCCGCGGTCATCCTGCAGGATCGGGGCGTCGACCTGGCCGGCGACGCCATCGTGCACCGGCTCACGAGCCGGGTCCAGGAACTCCTGAGAACCTGCGGTGCCCCGTGGCGGCCCGGCGCGCTCGAACTGCTCGCCGAGCTCAAGACCGCCGGCGTCCCCATGGCGCTGGTCACCATGTCGCAGCAGCGGATGGCGCGACAGATCGCCGAACTTGTCGGATTCACCGCCTTCGACACCATTATCGCCGGCGATATGGTCACGCACAGCAAGCCGCATCCAGAGGCTTACCTGACGGCCGCCGGGCTGCTCGGCGTCGACCCCGAGCACTGCATCGCGGTCGAGGATTCCGTTCCGGGGATCGCGGCCGCCGTGGCATCCGGGGCAGTCGTCGTCGGCATCCCGCATATGGTGCCCCTACCCGAGAGCGCGCACTACGATCTCTGGCCGACCCTCGCCGGTCGCACTCTTCACGGTTTCACCTCGCTGTACACTGCCCGTCGCGGATCCCTCGGCCGCAGGCCGGCCCCGACCGACCCACACTGACCCAGAGCAAGGACATAACCCACGCATGAGCGACAACCAGGTCATCCAAAACAGCGGCCCCTTCCGGATCGGCGACCGGGTACAGCTGACCGGACCCAAGAACAAACTGAACACGATCACCCTGGAACCAGGCAAGGTCTTCCACACCCACCGGGGAATTTTGGCGCACGATGACGTCATCGGTGTCCCGGACGGCTCGGTCGTCACGAACAACGTCGGCGTGGAGCACCTCGCCTTACGGCCGTTGCTGAACGACTTCGTTATGTCGATGCCGCGCGGTGCTGCCATCATCTATCCCAAGGATGCCGCCCAGATCATCGCGCAGGCCGATATATTCCCGGGGGCGACTGTGGTGGAGGCCGGCGTCGGTTCCGGCGCCCTGTCGCTCTGGCTGCTGCGCGCCATCGGCCCCGCCGGGAGGCTGGCCTCATTCGAACGCCGCAGCGAGTTCGCGGATGTCGCGCGTGACAATATCGCGACCTTTCTCGGGTCTGATCCCGCCAACTGGAGCATCACGCTCGGCGACCTCGCCGATACCCTGCCCGACACGATGCCGGCTCAGAGCGTGGACCGGGTCGTGCTCGACATGCTCGCGCCCTGGGAGTGCCTGGGCTCTGTTTCGGACGCGCTCAAGCCCGGCGGAGTGCTGCTCTGCTACGTGGCCACGGTGACCCAGCTCTCGCGGGTGGCCGAGGCCATCCGTGCGACCGGTCTCTACACGAACCCGGACTCGAACGAGACCATGGTTCGCGGGTGGCACGTCGAGGGTCTCGCCGTGCGGCCCGATCACCGGATGATCGGGCACACGGGTTTCCTGATCACGGCCCGCCGTCTCGCCCCGGACACGATTCTTCCCGAATTGAAGCGCCGTCCGTCGAAGACCGACTTCTCCGATGCCGATGTGGAGGCCTGGACCCCGGGCGCGCTCGGCGAACGCAGTGTCAGCTCGAAGGTCATGCGCAAGCGCGTGCGGATGGCCGAGACAGGCGCGGCCATCTCGAAGGCTCGCGGGCTCGACGCGGGCGAACCAGACGACGTCGCACCCAACGCCCGTTAGAATTGGGATCGGCCTGCCATCCGGCCCCGAATTTGCCCCTGTCCCGCACAATCACCTGCCCCACACTGAAATGAGATCCCGTGCGTAGAGCTCCTGCACTCATCGCTTCCGCTGGCCTGGTGGTCGCGGTCCTCACCGGCTGCAGCACCCCCGTCGACGCCGCAGACTGCCAGGCGCCGGTCACGAAGGGGGCGGCGTCGAAGCTCGTGTCGGTGTCGGGAGAATTCGGCTCCGCGCCGACGGTGGACTTCCCGACCCCGCTCAAGACGGACACCACCCAGGCCAGTGCGATCATCGCCGGCACGGGTGCCGGTCTCGTCCCGGATCAGCTGGTCAAGCTTGACCTCAGCCTCTACAACGGTACGACGGGTGCGTTGATCAGCGCGGGCGAGTACGACGGGGTCAACCAGGCCAGCATCGTCCTGGACGACGAGCAGTCGCTCCCGGGCCTGGCGATGGGCCTGGAGTGCGCCCAGGTCGGATCCCGGCTGGCTCTCATCGTCTCCCCGGACGACGGGCTCGGTCCGGCCGGCGGAGACCCCAACAGTGGCATCGGCGCCGACGACTCGCTGGTCTTCGTGATCGACGTCGTGCGAGCCAACCTGCTCCGGGCCAACGGCGCCAACCAGCCGGTCGCGAGCGGGCTTCCGTCCGTTGTCCTTGCGACTGATGGAACCCCCGGCCTCACCATTCCGTCGAGTGAGCCGCCGACCGAGCTACAGATCGGCGTCCTCAAGAAGGGCAATGGCAAGCAGGTCCCGGAAGGCGACACTGCGACCCTGCACTACACGGGCGTGCTCTGGAACGAGAACACGGTCTTCGATTCCAGCTGGCAGACCGGGAAACCGGCCGAGTTCCTGATCGTGGACGGTTCCAAGACCGAGGGCGGGCTGATTCCCGGGTTCGCCCAGGCCATCATCGGGCAGACCGTCGGTTCGCAGGTAATCGCCGTCATCCCGGCCGATCAGGCTTACGGTGATGAGGCCTCGCAGAAGATCCCCGCAGGCTCAACGCTCGTGTTCGTCATCGATATCCTCGGCGTGAACTAAGTCTCGGCCTGCAAGCGGCGGATAGACTCGCAGCGTGCCGTCCACCATTGAAAAGAACAGCCGTGTTTCGGTAGAAGAACGCCTGTTCAGCCTGGTACTTGCGCTCATCGCAACGGAAGTCGGGTTGACCAAGGCCGATATTCTGTCCACCGTGCAGGGGTACCGCCAGCGCTACCTCCCCGGCGGCGACAACGCGAGCCTGGAGCGGCAGTTCGAACGAGACAAAGACGACATCCGCGAACTGGGCATTCCGCTCGAGGTGGTTGAGCCGCCGGACGATCCCGGAAGCAACCACCATTTGCGCTACCGCATCCCCAAGGGACTCTACGAGCTTCCGGTGGACGTGACTTTCAGCCCGGACGAGCTCATGCTGCTGAAGCTAGCCGCGACGGTCTGGCGGGAGGGCTCCCTGTCTGCGGAGTCCAGGCGTGCGATGACGAAACTGCATGCGCTGGGCATCGACTCGAGCGATCCCGTGCTCGGTTACTCGCCGTCCCTGCGCGTGCGGGAGGCGTCCTTCGAACCGCTCAGCAAGGCAATGGATCGCGGTCAGGTTGTCGCATTCCTCTATCTGAAGCCCGGCGAGGCGGCGGCGCGCCGCCGTCAGGTCGAGCCCCGCGCCATGGTGTTGCACGACGGACGATGGCACCTGTTCGGCACCGACCAGGATGCTGCGGCAACCCGCACGTACCTGCTCTCCCGGATCGTGGGCCCGGTGGTGACGGTCCCCGGAGCTTCGTTCGTGGCGCACGGTGACGGTCAGGGGCAGGAAGCGCTCAGCGAGCTCGAGGCGCTGTGGACCGCCAACATCGCCGTGATCGCCGCCCGGCCGGGCAGCGATGCCGCGGTGAGACTGTCGAAGCGAGACGCTTCGGGAGAGATTCGAACGAACGCGGACGCATCCGCTCTGCACCTGAACTTCACCGATCTCAACGTGTTCGCCGACGAGCTCGCCGGCTACGGCCCGGAGGTTCTGGTGCACTCGCCCGCGGCCCTGCGCACAGCGGTCCGGTCCCGCCTGATCACCGTGCGGGATGCCCACACCGATTTCGATCTGAATGCGCACCCGGACACCACGACGGCGGCCGACGAATGAACGGCGATCCGGCACTCGGAGCATCCGACAAACTGACCTTCCTCCTGGCGCTGGTTCCCTTCCTGATGGACCATGACCGCATCAGCGTGACCGACGTCGCCGAGCACTTCGGGGTGTCGCCTGACCGGGTGCGCGACGCGGTCAACCTCATCGCGGTTTCCGGCATCCCCGGGGAAACCCGCCAGTACCTGCACGGCGACCTGTTCGATATCCATTGGGACGAGTTCGAAACAAACGACCTCATCGTGCTCACCCACCTCGTGGCCATCGACGACTCGCCGCGCTTCTCCGCCCGAGAAGCCGCCGCGCTGATCGCCGGCCTGCAATACCTGTCCTCGCTACCGGAGAATGCGGACGTCGACGCGATCGCGTCGCTGATGGCGAAACTCACCCGCAGCGCCTCAGCGGCTCCCAGCCAAGTTGCCGTTGCCGGCACGGATGCCCGCAGCAGCATCGCGGTCGTGCAGGCCGCGGTCCGCGGCGGAGTACAGATCGAGTTCGACTACCTGAATGCCCGCGGCGAGAATGAACTGCGCCGGGTCGACCCGTGGCGTATCCAGACTGTGGACCGGGACTGGTACCTGCGCGGCTGGTGCCACCTCCGCGAAGCGGCCCGCACCTTTCGCCTCGACCGCATGAGCGATCTGCACGTGACCGACGTGCCGACCAACCCCCGGTCCGCCGATGCCGTGCCGACCGAGACCCTCTTCGAGGGCTCCGCGTCCGACCAGGATGTGACGGTTGAACTCCCGACGTCTGCCGTTCCGCTGCTCGCGGACTACGCACCATACGGCGCCCCCGGAGCACCCGGGGACAGAGTGCGGAGGACACTCAAAGTGGCTCATTATCACGGCCTCAAACGCCTCGTCAGCGGCCTCGCCGGAGTCGTGGAAGTGGTTGACCCGGCCGAGGCGCGCGCGGTCGTGCGCGAGTGGGCGGCCGCCGGTGTGGCCCGCTACGACGAGTCCGAACCGACAGACGTGGGGGAGTAGACGATGCCGTGGTGGTCGTGGGCATTGATCTGGATCGGCCTGGTGCTCGGTCTGCTCGCGATGCTGGCCTGGTTCGGGTTCGCCCTGTTCAAGAAGGTCATGGCCACACTGGAGGCCCTTCAAGAACTCGGCGATCGTGTCGCTGACGTCACCCGGGGGCAGGAGATGCCGCCCCAGGTCCGGTTCCAACCGGCCGTCTTCACAAAGCCCGCCGACCTCTACCGCGCCCTCGAACTTGTTCAGCGTGACCGGGCGCAACGTCGACAGCGGCGGCGGGATTCCTTGATCGCCAGAGGTAAACTGTTTATTACTCGCCCACTGACCCAAAGGACAGATACTGATGCTTAACAACTTGACCGGATGGCACTTCCTGATCATCCTCGTCATCGTTCTGCTTCTGTTTGGTGCGCCCAAGCTTCCCGGCCTTGCCCGCAGCCTCGGGCAGTCCATGAAGATTTTCAAGAACGAGATCAAGAGTGACAAAGAAGACGCCGAAACGACCGGCAGCGCTGACGATTCTTCGAAGGCCGCCGGCACAGCCGACCCGACGACGAAATCGTAAGTCCCGTGGCGGGGCGAATCCCTCGGCGCACGGCCACTGATGGAAAAATGTCGCTGGGGCAACATCTGCTCGAGCTGCGCAAGCGTCTCTTCCTTGCTGCGGCAGGAATTCTGGTTGGTGCGATCGTCGGCTGGTTCCTGTCCGATTTCGTGTGGGACGCCCTGCGCGAGCCGATCTACGCCATCATCGAGGCGCAGGACCGCACGGCTCAGCTGAACTACCCAGACATCACAAGTGCCTTTGACCTGAAGTTGAAGATCGCCTTCTACGTGGGTCTCGTCGTGTCCAGCCCGGTCTGGCTCTTCCAGATCTTCGCGTTCCTGGTTCCCGGCCTCACCCGCATCGAAAAGCAGTACACCTTCGGCTTCCTCTTCACCGCCATTCCGCTGTTCTTGGCGGGCTGCGCCGCGGGATGGTTCGTTCTACCGAACATCGTCGGACTGATGACGAGTTTCGCCCCCAAGGAAGACGCCGCTCTCATCGTCGCGCAAAGTTACCTCGACTTCGTGTTGAAGCTCATGATCGCGATCGGTGTGGCTTTCGTGCTCCCCGTCTTCATCGTTCTGCTCAACCTGGCCGGAGTGATCAGTGCTCAGTCGATCATCAAATCCTGGCGGATCGCCGTCCTGCTGATCACACTGTTCACCGCGATCGCCACCCCTGCTGCCGACGTGATCTCAATGTTTCTTCTGGCCATCCCTATGGTCGTGCTTTACTTCGCCGCGTACGGAATCGCGTACCTCCACGATCGACGTGCCGCCCGGCGCGCCCGTTCCCTCGAACAGGAGTTGGCGCTCTGAGCGCATCCGATGACCAACCTTGAATCGCCCGCGGAACGCTATGCCGCCTCCCGAGCCCGCGCCGGCCGGCCCCGCCTCGAGTCATTCCGCGCCGGGCTCCGCTTCGGACTGGATCCCTTCCAGCTGGCCGCTTGCGCGTCTCTTGAAGACGGTAACAGCGTGCTCGTCGCCGCGCCCACGGGTGCCGGCAAAACCCTGATCGCCGAGTTCGCGATCTATCTGGCAATGCAGAGCTCACGGAAGAAGGTCTTCTACACCGCCCCGATGAAGGCGCTGAGCAATCAAAAGTTTCAGGAACTCGTCGCGGAATACGGGGCGGATGCCGTGGGCCTGCTCACCGGTGACACGAACGTGAACCCGCAGGCCCGCATCGTGGTCATGACGACTGAAGTGCTGCGCAACATGCTCTACGCCGATTCGGACCTCCTCACAAACCTTGCCTTCGTCGTGTTGGACGAGGTCCACTTCCTGGCCGACCGGTTCCGCGGCGCCGTCTGGGAAGAGGTCATCATCCATCTGCCCCAGGACGTACGTCTGGTCTCGCTCAGCGCCACGGTCTCAAACGCCGAAGAATTCGGCGACTGGCTGCAGGCCGTCCGCGGCGAAACGGATGTCATCGTCTCTGAAGAGCGACCGGTCCCGCTCGAACAACATGTGCTGGTCAAGAGCAAAATGCTCGACCTCTTCGACGCGGCCGGCCTGGCCGGGACCCACCGGGTGAACCCGGAGCTGGTGCGGCTGGCCCAGTCGGGCGGGCGCGCACCCGGCGTCCGCTCGGCGAACGGACGCCGGGGCGGCGACCGCGATCGCGGCCGGGGGACCCAGCCGCGTGGCGGTTTCGAACCGGGGAGGATGGACCGCTCCGAGATCGTGCGGCTGCTCGAGGGCAAACATCTCCTCCCGGCGATTTTCTTCATCTTCAGCCGAGTCGGCTGCGACCAGGCGGTCCGCCAGGTACTGCGGGCCGGCGTGCGCTTGACCGACGCTCAGGAGCGCGAGGAGATCCGGCAGATCGTCGACGAGCGCTGCCGTACGCTGCTCGACGAAGACCTCGGCGTGCTCGGCTACTTCGAGTGGCTCGACGGCCTCGAGCGGGGTGTCGCCGCCCACCATGCCGGGCTGCTGCCGGCGTTCAAGGAGGTCGTTGAGGAGCTGTTCCAGAAGAAGCTCGTGAAGGCCGTCTTCGCTACGGAAACCTTGGCGCTCGGCATCAACATGCCGGCCCGTACGGTGGTGCTCGACAAACTCGAGAAGTTCAACGGCGAGGCGAGAGTGCCGGTCACCCCGGGGGAGTACACCCAGCTGACCGGTCGGGCCGGGCGACGCGGCATCGACATCGAGGGCCACTCGCTGATCCAGTGGGCTTCCGGACTCGACCCTCAAACGGTGGCGTCACTCGCGTCCCGCCGCACCTACCCGCTCAATTCCAGCTTTAAACCGACCTACAACATGGCCGTCAACCTGATCGACCAGTTCGGTCGGGAACGCACGCGTGAGGTACTCGAGTCCTCGTTTGCCCAGTTCCAGGCCGATCGGGCGGTCGTCGACCTGGCACGCAAAGTGCGACACCAGGAGGAGTCACTGACCGGGTTCGCACAGTCCATGGTCTGCCACCTGGGCGACTTCACCGAATATTCCGCCATTCGTCGCAATCTCACCGATGTCGAGCGCCAGAATGCGGCCGGGGAGACCGGCGCTCGTGCGGCGCGCGAGCGTCGCCAGCGAGAACTCGGCAGCCTGCGTAAGCGCATGCGCGAGCATCCGTGCCATAGCTGCCCAGAGCGCGAGCAGCACGCACGGTGGGCACAGCGCTGGTGGACGCTGAGGCGAGACACGGATACTGTCACCCAGCAGATTACGACACGCACCGGCGCCGTCGCACGCGTCTTCGACCGGGTGACCGAAGTTCTCGTGGGCTACGGCTATCTCCTCGAGAATCCCGACGCCACGGTCACGCTCAGCCCGAGCGGCCTGATCCTGCGCCGCATCTACGCGGACCGTGACCTCCTGGTGGCGGAATCGCTACGCCGGGGCCTGTGGAATGACCTCGACCCAGCGGGTCTCGCTGCCATGGCCTGCGCTCTCGTTTTCGAGCCTCGCCGCGAGGAGGGTCTGATCGACGAACGTTACCTGCCCAAGGGCACCTTCCGCGAGGCCCTGCACGAGACCCAGGAGTTGTGGAGCCGCCTCGATGATCTCGAACGCGATCACAAGCTTCCCGGCAGCAACCCCCTCGCGGTGGGACTCAGCCTGGCGATGTGGAAGTGGGCGCGAGCCGGATCGCTCATCGACGTCCTGGATGAGGCCGAGATGGCGGCGGGGGACTTCGTGCGCTGGACGAAGCAGACCATCGACCTTCTGGATCAGCTCTCGGTCGTGGCCGACGACCCCGTCGGTCGCACCGCTCGCAAGGCCATGGATGCGATCCGCCGTGGGATCGTGGCCTACTCGTCAGTCGCCTAGGCTGATGACGTGATCTCGGGGACCCTTCGGCCATTGGCCCTCCCGTTGCCGGCCGCTACTGTGCTCGCCGCGGCGGCAGGCGCGATCCTGGACGCCGGGTTTCCCGATCGGTCGTGGTGGATTCTGGCCCTGGTCGGAGTCTTCCTGATGCTCTGTGCCTTGCTGGGGCGTGGTTTCTGGTCCGGCCTGCTCATCGGGATGGTGGCCGGATCAGCGTTCTGGTTGATCCACATCAGCTGGCTGACGCTCTATCTCGGATCTGTGCCCTGGCTGGCACTGGCCGGCTTGCAAACCATATTCTTCTCCATCAGCCTGGCGCTGATCGGTGTCGTGCTCGAAACGGGGCCGCGGGTGTGGCCGACCAGCCTGGGCCGCCTTGGCGTGGTGCCGGTGGTCGTGGCTGGGCTGTGGACGGCGCGGGAAGCACTCGCCTCGGTTTGGCCGTATGGCGGATTCGCTTGGGGCAGGGTGGCCATCTCCCAGTCCGAGAGCCCGTTCAATTCACTGGTGGCCTGGGTCGGCATGTCGGGGCTCAGCTTCGTCCTGGTCTGGCTCTGCGCCCTGGCCCTGCAGTTGCTCCGCGAAACCCCGGTGCGACTCACCGTGCGCTCAGGCGTCGCCGCAGGGGCGATCGCGGTCGTATTGGTCGTACCGGCCTGGCCGACGGTACAGACGGGGGAGGTGCGTCTGGCTGCCATCCAGGGTGCATCGGATGCCGGTCTGTTCGCGCGCTACTCACCGGGGCAGATCCTGGCGGACCACACTTCAGCGACCCTGGCCGTCATCGACGAGGAGGTCGACTTCGTCGTGTGGCCGGAGAACGCCAGCGACATCGACCCCCTTCGTTCAGCGGATGCCGCCAAGAACCTGGACTTCCTCAGCCGCCGGATGGGCGTCCCGATCATCGCGGGAACGATAACGCAGCGGGACAACAAGTTCTACAACAGTTCTCTGCTGTGGCAAGAGGGGGAGGGCGCCGTCGACATCTACGACAAGGTGCATCCGGTGCCCTTCGCGGAGTACATGCCGGACCGTGCGTTCTGGCGGCCATTTGCTCCCGAGTTGATCGACCTGGTCGCGCGCGATTACTCCATCGGCACGCGGGACAACGTCTTCGACATCAATGGGATCGTGGCGGGGATCGCCATCTGCTTCGATATCGCCGACGACCAGCTCGTTCAGGAAATGGTCGACGCCAGGGCCGAGATCATCCTCGCCCAGACGAACAACGCCGACTTCGGCCGCACCGACGAAAGCGTGCAGCAGTTGGCCATCGCGCGACTCCGAGCCATCGAGGCCGGGCGCACGGTCGTGAATATCTCCACCGTGGGCACCAGCGCCATCATCACGCCGGATGGTGCCACGCTCGACCGTTTGCCGACCTGGCTTCCCGGAGCGATGGTGCAGTCAGTTCCCCTGAGCGACACGGTCACCCCGGCGATGGCGGCGGGACGGGCAATCGAGTGGCTGGTGTGCGGCCTCGGCCTCGCCGGGTTTGTGCTGTGCTCCGTTAATGCGCTACGCGCCCGACGGAATCGGGCGCGTAGCAGGTAAAACTGATCAGTTCAGGCGTCGAGAGAACGGGCCGATCAGGCGCCGATCTTCTGCTGTCCGCGCCGCTCCCGCAGGAACGTCAACCGCTCCTCGAGGAGTTCCTCGAGCTCGGCGCGGGTGCGTCGCTCCAGGAGCATGTCCCAATGCGTACGCGGTACTTTCTCGTCGGAATGGTCCACAATCACCGGTTTGGAGTCAACCAACCGGGTTGCTGTCTGTGAACAGAAGCGACATTCCCATTCGTCAGGGGCTTCCGCCTCTGCCGAGAAGATCATGACCGTCTCCCGTGCACACGTTGCACACAGATACGTGTGACTGACTCGTGGTGAAAAGGTTACGCCCTCTTCGCTTTGAAGGCTTTGTGCGCCTAACCTCATGCCACGCAAACTGCGATCCGCCATCGTGTGGTCTCCTCTCGCGATGCAACTTCTAGGTATAAACCATCAAGCTGGACGTTATCTTTCCGTTACGTGACTTCTCGGAGCAAACTCTCAGGCTCGCGCCGCGATGATCGCCACGGCCAGGTCGCACCGGTCCGTGACGATCCCGTCGACACCGAGGTCGAGGAGCCGGTTCATGGACTCCGCATCGTTGATGGTCCAGACATGCACCTCTACCTCGGTCGCGTGCATGGCGCGAATGAAGCGGGGAGTGAGGATGCGAAGGAAACGAATCGACTCCGGTACCTGCACGGCGGCGAAGCCCCTCAGGGAGTGCCGCACCGGAGCGGCAAGGCCCAGTTCGGCGGTCAAAACGGCGCGCATCAAGACCGACGCGGATGCCGATGTGGCCACCCCGGGAAGCAGCGCAGCCGTGCGGCGACGGCGGTTCTCGGAGAATGAGGTGATCAGCGTTCGGTCGATGGCGCCGGCGTCCCGGACCGCAGCGGCCGTGGCCTCGACGGCGGCCAATGATTTGACGTCGATGTTGAACCGGGCGTCCGGGAAGACGTCAAGTCCCTCGCGAAGGGAAGCGAAGGACTGTCCCTGACCGAGTCCGACCCGGCGCAGCTCGCCCATGGTGAGCTGGTCGAGGCGGATGCGGGTTCCGGCCACATCGTGTTCAGCGTCGTGGCTGAGCACGGCGATTCCGTCGTCCGTGGCGTGGACATCCGTCTCAATGTGGGTCGCGCCGACCGCCAGCGCGTGCCGGAACGCCAGCAGGGTGTTCTCCGGTGCATCGAGGGAGAGGCCGCGATGGGCGAAAACGCGCGGCCCGGCCCCCTCGAGGTACATCGTCGCCTAGGCCTCCGGGACGGCGGGGGACCGACCGGCCGTCTCAGCCTGCCCGGTCTGCGCGGCCTGCCCGGTCGGTGCGGGGGCGGCCGAGCCGCCGACGGCATGGCCGAACGCCGTCCCGATACCGTTCATCGCGGCGGTGAGTTCGCTGGGCACGATCCACAGCTTGTTCGCACTGCCCTCTGCGAGCTTGGGGAGGGTCAGAAGGTACTGATAGGCCAGGAGCTTCGGATCCGGGTCACCGTCATGGATCGCCCTGAACACCGTGGTGATGGCCTCCGCCTCACCCTGGGCGCGCAGAACGGCTGCCTTCGCGTCACCCTCCGCCGACAGGATGGCTGCCTGCCGGGCTCCCTCTGCCGTCAAAATCGCTGACTGCTTCGTGCCCTCCGCGGTCAGGATGACGGCGCGGCGGTCACGCTCGGCGCGCATCTGCTTCTCCATCGAGTCCTGGATGGACAGGGGCGGGTCGATCGCCTTCAGCTCCACCCGTCCGACTCGGATACCCCACTTGCCGGTGGCCTCGTCCAGCACGATCCGCAGCTGCCCGTTGATATTGTCGCGGCTGGTCAGCGCCTCTTCAAGGTTGAGGCCACCGACCACATTGCGCAGGGTCGTCGTCGTGAGCTGCTCGACTGCGCCCAGGTAATTCGCGATTTCGTAGGTGGCGGCACGTGCATCCGTGACCTGAAAATAGACCACGGTGTCAATGGACACCACGAGATTGTCCTCCGTGATCACCGGCTGCGGGGGGAAGGAAACGACCTGTTCGCGCATGTCCAGCAGGGGTCGCACCCGGTCGATGAAGGGAACCAGGATGTTCAGGCCCGGCTCGAGCGTCTTGTGATACTTGCCCAGACGCTCGACGACGCCGGCGTTGGCCTGCGGGATGATCTTGATGGCCCGGACGAGAACGACGACGACGAACACCCCGAGTACCAAGAGGAGGGCGGCAATGAAGATTTGCCCAATGAATTCACCGGTGGAGAGCATTATGTGATGTTCCTTTCCGAGGGCAGAACGACGGCGGTGGAGCCTTCGATCGCGGCCACGCGAACAATCTCACCGGGTTCGGCGGATTGCGTGTCGGTGTCGGGGGAGAGGCGGGCTGTCCAGGTTTCGCCGTTGGCCAGTTTGACCATTCCACCCGAGGGGCGAACGGTGGACAGTACTTGTGCGGTCATGCCGAGCAGTGCGGCGACATTGCTCGGTGTGTGATCGGCACCCTTCCTCATCAGCCGCAGGAGAACCGGGCGTATGAGCAGGATGAGGAGCACGGATACCACGGCGGCCGTGACGATCTGGAGCCACCACACGGCTCCCAGCAGGTTCGCCCCCAGGCCGGCCAGACTGCCGACCGCGATCATCAAAAAGGTGAACTCGAGAGAAAGCAGCTCGATGATCACACAGACGAGGATGAAGACGAGCCACACGATCCACAAGTAGTCGGTCAGGTCAGCCATCAATTTTGGAGCCTCTCACGTGACGTTTCCCTGTCGAAGCTATCACCTGCTCGTCGGCCGGAGTCGAGACTGACCGAGGCTGAGTCCGGCCGCGCATGTTGGTAGGGTTGGGCGTTGTGACTATTGCACCCCAAAATCCCCTCGACGCCGGCTCTCTCACCGGCAAACGCGCCCTGGTCACGGGGTCGTCCCGTGGCGTCGGAGCGGCCACCGTCGGCCTCCTCGCTGAGGCGGGCGCCAGCGTCGCGATCAACTTCCGCAACAAGGAGGCACGGGCGATCAAGGTCGCCGATGCTATCCGCGCCGCTGGTGGCACGGCAATCACGGTCGGCGCAGATCTGACGGATGCTGCATCCGTCGAGTCCATGTTCGAAACCATCCTCACGGAGTTCGGCGGGCTCGACATCCTCGTCATGAACGCCTCCGGCGGCATGGAAAGCGGCATGGCCGAGGATTACGCCATGCAGCTGAACCGGGACGCCCAGGTCAACCTGCTGCACGCGGCACGGCCCTTGCTCGCTCCGGGTGCCCGCGTGGTGTTCGTCACCAGCCACCAGGCTCACTTTGTCGAGACCACGACGACCATGGCCGAATACGAGCCGGTCGCCCGGAGCAAGCGCGCCGGCGAGGACGCATTGCGCGCCCTCATCCCCGGGCTCGCCGAGGCCGGCATCGGTTTCGTCGTTGTCTCCGGCGACATCATCGAGGGCACGGTCACCGCCGTCCTGCTTGAGCGAGCCAGCCCGGGCACCATGAACGCGCGCAAGGATGCCGCCGGCCGGCTGTACAACGTCAGCGAATTCGGCGCCGAGGTTGCGTTGGCGGCTGTCGAAGCCGTGCCGGAGAACAACACCAGGTATGTCGGGGACATCGCGGACTACGTCGGAGAAGCCGCCAGTCGAAACTGACGTTGCGGGCAGCACGTGCGGTGCGGCCGGACGAGTGCTCTGCGGCCACTCCGTGCGGCTACGCCGTATCGAGTGTTGCCGACCGACCCCGGCCGAACATGAAGGCCTGCGCCAGTTGGATGATCCCGGACAGAACGAGGAACACTCCGCCGATCGTGACCAGAATAATGACCGACTCGACGGGGGAGAAGAGCACCACGACGCCGGCCACGACGGCGATGGCGCCGAAGACCGTGCCGAACCACCTGCTGGAGTCCGGAGCCGTCTCGACCAATCCGGCCACACCTTCCACGATCCAGGAGATCCCGATAAGCATCCCGAGCACGGCCAGGGTGTCCAAAGGGGTCCTGATTGCGACGATACCGCCGACGATCAGCAGCACGCCGAGCAGGATGTTCACAACCCGGCTACCACCGGACGCACCCTGTGTGAATAATCCTCGGACTACGTGAACGATGCCGCTGATCAAGAAGTACAAGCCGAACAGAATCCCGAGGGACGCGACGGTGGTGTCCGGCCAGGACAGGATCAGGATGCCGACGACCAGAGCCAGCAGGCCGGTCCCAGCGATGGCCAGGCGCACACCCGTGATTTCTGACGTGCTGAGCGCTCTCGAATCCAACGACAGATCAACGGCCGTAACGGTAGTGGGCATTTCAGGTGCCTCTCGGATTCTGGGAACGAGCCGTGACGCACACGGTAGTCGAGTCCGGCCAGCACGTCCAGACCTCTTCATTAATTGACCGATAATGCACATTATGTCAGTACAGACTACGCTTTCGCCGGACCACGAGAGGCATCGGAGCACTTCCGAAACGTCCCGCATCGTGCCGGAGTGTGTCCAACGGTGGATTGGGACCCGTGTGCAGACATTTGGCGACAGCCAGCCGAACCGCCGCCGGCGGCCTCATTCGGGGCGGTCGATTTCCTCGTCCGTGTTCTCCGGTTCGTGCGGGCGCAGGACCATCCCGAATTCGTTCACGGGCAGGAACGCGTCCCGGTCCCACGCGCCCGGATGCGGCACGGGGCACGTAAGGATCGTGTCATGGGCGCCGCGCTCGATCGAATGCGCACGCATGGTCTGCCCACAGACCGGGCATTCCTTTAGATCGGTCGGCCCGTCCGTATCCGCGAATCGCGGATCCACTCGGTCGGAGTGACGAGTAGGACTGCTCACCGGCGGTTTCCTGTCTTTGACCATGCGCTCAGACTACGCCGAGTTGCAAAATCGACCAGGTGTGTGTGCTGTGCGTCTATTCTTCTCCGAAACCCGATTCCAGAAGGTCTCCCAGAGCGGCTACGGCTGCCGCTCCGGCCTCATCCGAGGAGGAGATCTCCGCGGTCATGCCGCGGATGAGTCCGAGTGACATCACGGCAAGCAGACTGGACGCATCTTTGCCGTTCACGGTGACTCGTGCCTCGAACGTACTGGCGAGCTTCACGAAGTCAGCAGCCGGTCGGGCATGCAGACCATCCTTGTTCACCAGGGTAACGGTTCGCGTGACCACCGGCGGCAGCGCTGGTTCCGCCCCAGGTGCGCAGACCGCCCCGGCGGCGGATTGCGCGGCCCGCACGACAGACGCGATGTCTCCCCCTATCTCGGCGGCGACGGCTGCAGCCACTCCCCCCTCGACCAGAGGCGCATCCACGATTCGTACTCGGGCACGCGCCGCGTCTCCGAGGAAATCCAACGCGGTTTCGGCCGTCAGGATCGCGGAGCCCAGGTCGCAGAGCAGCACGACGCCGGCGCCGGCGTCAGCCTGTGCAATGCCGCTGACCACCTTCGTGAAGCTCGTGCCGATATCCCCGTCGTCTGTCCCACCGGCCGGGACCATCCTCGTTCGGGGAGCCATCTGGGACGCCAGATCGACGAGACCGTCGGCGATCTTCGAGCTGTGGGAGATGAAAACGAGACCGACAAGCCCCTCTGTGGCGGTCATTTCAGGCGGTCGCGGCGGTGTCGGCAGCTGCTCGCAACAGCAGGGCCGAAGACTGCGCTCCCGGGTCGCGGTGACCGATGGCCCGTTCGCCGAGGTAGCTAGCCCGTCCCTTACGCGCGACCCAGGGTTCCGTCGCCTCTGCCCCTGCCTCGGCAGCAGCTGCCGCAGCCATCAAAATCGCCAGGTCGTCCGCACCGTCGGCACGGGCTGCTTCGGCGGCGTCGACCGCCGGAGTCCAGGCATCGACCATGGTCTTGTCTCCGGACTCCGCTTTGCCGCGCAGGACGATGCCGTCTCGCGCGGCCGCCAGGAGTGCAACCAGAGCGGCCCCGTTAAGGTCAGCCGAGCCGGTGATGGCCACGGCCGCCTTGAGGAACGCTGTTCCGTACAGTGGACCCGCCGCACCGCCCACGGTTGAGATCAATGTGGTTGCGACGAGTTTGAAGACGTCCCCGGGGTTCGCCTCGGCCGGAAGGTCATCGAGTTTCAACAGCACCGCCTGAAAACCGCGGTCCATGTTTTCACCATGATCACCATCGCCGATTTCACGGTCCAGATCAATCAATTCCACACGGTGCTCATTCATTACCGCCGCACTGGCCCTGATCCAGGCTTTCGCCCACGTGCCGTCTAAATTCATTGGATCTCCTTCTACCCGCCTATCGTCCCCACCGTAGCGCTGCCGTCTGGACCGGCGCATCCCACAGGGCCGTCAATTCGTCATCGAGTTTCAGCACGGTGATGGATGTTCCCTGCATCTCGAGAGACGTCGTGAAGTTCCCGACGAGTGTCCTGGTCACTACGATCCCCTGTTCGGCCAACACCTCGGCGGCCCGTCGAAATACGATGTACAGCTCGATTTGCGGTGTGCCGCCCATTCCGTTGACGAAGAGAAGCACGTTGTCTCCGGCCACGAACGGGATGTCCTCAAGGATAGGGCCGAGGAGACGGTCGACGATGGCGTCGGCCGGCTCCAGCGTGATGCGCGCGCGCCCCGGCTCGCCGTGGATGCCGATCCCGATCTCGATCTCATCGTCGGCGAGCGTGAAGCTGCCTTCCCCGGCGTGGGGAACAACGCACGGCGTCAGCGCCACACCCATTGACCGCACCCCGGAGATGACCCTCTCTGCGATCGCGGCAACGGTCTCCAGGGCGTCTCCGCGCTCAGCCGACGCTCCAGCGATCTTCTCGACCAGGACCGTTCCGGCCACACCACGTCGCCCGGCCGTGTACAGCGAGTCCTTCACGGCGACGTCGTCGTTGACGATCACCGAGCGGACCTCGATTCCCTCCGCGGCGGCGAGGTCGGCGGCGGTCTCGAAATTCAAGACGTCCCCGGTGTAGTTCTTGACGATGTGGAGTACCCCCGCTCCCCCATCGACCGCCTTCGTCGCGGCGAGGATCGGGTCGGGTGTCGGTGAGGTGAAAACGGCCCCGGGTACGGCTGCGTCCAGCATCCCGAACCCGACGAACCCGCCGTGAAGTGGCTCGTGTCCGCTTCCTCCTCCGCTGACCAGACCCACTTTCCCGGCAACGGGAGCTTCCGTGCGCACGATGTAGATCGGTTCCGTCGAAATCCGGACGATATCGGCGTGGGCCGCGCCGAACCCGGCCACGGCCTCAGCGACGACGTTCTTGGGATCATTGACGAGTTTCTTCATGTCTCTTCCTTCGATCGAGGTGGTTGGACTGCCCGTCGACGGGCTGGTGTGGAGCGCTGTGCACTCCAGGCTCAACCTACGCGCAGCCCTCGCTGCCGGTAAGGGGCGGTGAATTACACGTCCACCGGCCCATTCCGCTGCGTTAATCGCCGCGCTATGGTAATGCCGATCGCTCACCGCTCAGGGTTGCTCCGGCATCTCCAGCCTCACCA
The DNA here is from genome assembly GCF_004402345.1 of Cryobacterium sp. TMT2-15-1. Lineage (NCBI taxonomy): Bacteria > Bacillati > Actinomycetota > Actinomycetes > Micrococcales > Microbacteriaceae > Cryobacterium > Cryobacterium sp. TMT2-15-1. Next base: position 69,189 of record NZ_SOGD01000006.1, read on the forward strand.
AGAAAGGTCGACGTGGACAATATTGGAGTCGTATTCTTATCGGAAGTGCTGGGTACGGGGATGCTCGTCCTCCTCGGAACCGGTGTGGTCGCCAACGTCGCGCTGGCCAAGAACAAGGGCCTTGGCGGCGGATTCCTCATGGTCACCATCGGGTGGGGTTTCGCAGTCTTCGCCGGCGTCATCGTCGCCTATAACTCCGGCGCACACCTCAACCCGGCAGTCACCCTCGGCCTGGTGACAGCGGGTGCGACGGAGTTCGGTTCGGGCGTTCCCGTGAACTTCCTGTCGGTCCTCACCTACATCGCGGGTCAGTTCCTCGGCGCCTTCATCGGAGCCGTCTTTTGCTGGCTGGCCTACAAACAGCACTTCGACGCTGAGCCCAACTCCGCCAACAAACTCGGCGTCTTCTCGACCGGTCCGGCCATCCGCTCCTACGGCTGGAATCTGACAACCGAGATCATCGGCACATTCGTGCTCGTCTTCGTCGTTCTGGCTTTCGGTGGCGGGCGCCAGGGCGAGAGTGGTGGACTGGCCGCGCTCGGTGCACTGCCCGTCGCGCTGCTTGTCATCGTCATCGGCACCTCGCTCGGCGGGCCGACCGGATACGCCATCAACCCGGCTCGTGACCTGGGTCCCCGCATCGCGCACTTCGTCCTGCCGATCAAGGGCAAGGGAACGTCCGATTGGGCATATTCCTGGGTTCCTGTCGTGGGTCCGGTCATTGGCGGCATGCTCGCCGGATGGGCTTCCCTGTTCCTTTTGCCCGTCCTTACGTAATCCTTCCCGCGGGCCGGTTCAGTCATTGAATCGGCCCGCACTGTGTGGCGTCACGCAGCGGCGTGCGCCGCGTCCAGCATCGATTCTCGCAATCCAAGGAGGTATTTCATGGCCAAGTACATCATCGCAATCGACCAGGGAACCACGAGTTCCCGAGCCATCATCTTCGACAAAGCAGGCTCGGTGATCGCGATCGGTCAGCTTGAGCACGAGCAGATCTTCCCCCGGGCCGGCTGGGTCGAGCACGACCCGATGGAAATTTGGGACAACACCCGTGAAGTGATCGGCCAGGCTTTGTCCAAGGCGAACCTGACTCGGCATGACATCGAGGCCGTGGGAATCACCAACCAGCGTGAGACCGCAGTGGTCTGGGACCGCCACACCGGGCTGCCCGTATACAACGCGATTGTCTGGCAGGATACCCGCACCCAGCCGATCGTGGACCGTCTCGCCGCCGACGGCGGAGTCGAACGGTTCAAAGCCCAGGTTGGGCTCCCCCTGGCGACATACTTCTCCGGAACGAAGATCGTCTGGATTCTTGAGAACGTGCATGGCGCGCGCGCCAAGGCCGAAGCGGGCGATCTGATGTTCGGCACGACGGACTCCTGGGTGCTGTGGAACCTGACCGGCGGGCTCGAAGGCGGCGTGCACGCGACGGACGTGACCAACGCCAGTCGCACCATGTTCATGGATCTCGAGACTCTGCAATGGGACGACGGCATCCTCGCCGCCTTCGGGGTGCCGAGGTCGATGCTGCCCGAGATTCGCTCCTCGTCCGAGGTCTACGGCCTCGTGAATGAGCACAGCCTGCTGCGCGAGGTACCGATCGCGGGCATCCTGGGCGACCAGCAGGCGGCCACCTTCGGACAGGCCGCTTTCGACCAGGGTGAGGCGAAGAACACCTACGGCACGGGCAACTTCCTCATCTTCAACACGGGCACCGAGATCATCCACTCCAAGAACGGTCTGCTCACCACGCTCGGTTACAAACTCGGCGACGCGGCCCCCCACTATGCGTTGGAGGGGTCGATCGCCGTCACCGGCGCCCTCGTGCAGTGGCTGCGAGACAATCTGGGAATGATCAGTACCTCCGAGGAAATCGAGACGCTTGCCAAATCGGTCGATGACAATGGCGGCGCCTACTTCGTGCCGGCCTTCTCCGGCCTGTTCGCGCCGTACTGGCGTGCGGATGCCCGTGGCGCCCTGGTCGGCCTGACCCGATTCGTGAACAAGGGCCACATCGCCCGCGCCACCCTTGAGGCGACCGCGTTTCAGACCCGGGAGGTCCTCGACGCGGTCAACGCCGACTCTGGTGTCCCATTGACCGAGCTGAAGGTTGACGGCGGCATGATCGCCAACAACACGCTGATGCAGTTCCAGGCCGACATCATCGGCGTGCCAGTGGTGCGACCCGTCGTGGCCGAAACCACGGCTCTCGGCGCCGCGTACGCCGCCGGACTGGCGGTCGGGTTCTGGAGCGACCTTGACGAATTGCGGGCCAACTGGCAGGAGGACAGCCGGTGGACCCCGCAAATGGGCGAAGAAGAGCGGAACCGACAGATGCGCAACTGGAAGAAGGCCGTTACCAAGACGTTCGGCTGGGTTGACGACGACGTCGTCTAGCTCGTCTCGGCGTCTGGGCCAGCCGGGTCACACCCGACTGGCCGCAACCCACTCAGCGAGCTTGACCGTGGCCGCACCGGAGTCGACTGCCTCTGCGGCCACGGCCATTTTGGTGCGGAAGCGCTCGATGATATTGACTTGAGACTGCGCGGGATCGTTTGCCAGGTCAAACGCGACCAGGCCGGCGGCCGCGTTCAGCAGGACGATGTCACGCACCGCACCGACCTCACCGGCCAGCACTGAATGAACGACGGCGGCATTGTGCTCAGCGTCCCCGCCAACGAGCTCATTGATCGAGGCCCGTCGAATTCCCAGGTCACGCGGATCGATGTCGTGTTCCGTCACCAAGCCCCGCGACACCTCCCAGACATGGCTGTGGCCCGTCGTGGTCAGCTCATCAAGACCGTCGTCACCGCGGAAGACCAGGGCCGTCGCCCCCCGCGTCTGGAATACACCCACGATGAGCGGAACTCGGTCCAGGTTTGCGACTCCCACTGCTGACGCCTCGGGACGGGCCGGATTGCACAACGGGCCGAGGTAGTTGAACACCGTGGGGATGCCGAGCTCCTTGCGCGCCAGGGCTGCGTGACGGAACCCTGGGTGAAAAGCGGCAGCGAAGGCGAAGGTGATCCCAGCCGTATCCAAAATGGCAGCAACCTGGTCGGCAGACAGTGTCAGGTCAATGCCGAGGGCAGCAAGCACGTCCGACGAACCGGACGCCGAGCTTGAGGCCCGGTTCCCGTGTTTGATCACGGGAACGCCGACCCCGGCGCAGATGATGGAGGCCATCGTCGAGATGTTGACGGTGCCGAACCGATCCCCACCAGTGCCGACGATGTCCAAGGCCATCGGGTTCACCGCCAGCGGTACGGCATGGTCGAGGATCGCATCCCGAAACCCGACGATTTCGTCAACGGTTTCGCCCTTGGCGCGTAGGGCTACGAGGAAGCCGGCCAGCTGCGCCGGAGTTGCCTCCCCCAGCATGACCTGCTCCATGCTCCACGCGGCATCGGAGACGCTGAGGTCCTCCCCCGCAAGCAGAGCGCTGAGGACGTTTGGCCACGACTGAATTTCAAGCATGGATCGATTTTAGCGAGATCGACGATCCGTCCCGAATTCGCTTCCCGGGGCGCGTTTGTTGCAATCAGGTAGTCATTCCCGCAATTGAGGGACAGGTCCGCCCCGATGACAATAACCGCTACGCAAATCGGCCATAATGGAAGGGTGACGAGTCCATCAATTACTTACACGGTCAATGCGCCCGTTGTTAACCGGCCCAACAGCGTGGCTGTCGGCACTATCGTCTGGTTGGGCAGCGAAGTCATGTTCTTCGCCGGGCTCTTCGCCATCTATTTCACGCTGCGGTCTACGTCGCCTGAATTGTGGTTATTCGAGACAGAGAAGCACGGCTTCGGATTCGCCCTCGTGAACACGCTGATCCTTGTGTCCTCTTCGGTGACCTGCCAATTCGGAGTGTTTGCGGCAGAACGCCTGCAATCACGTTCGACCGGATGGAAACCCAGCCAGTGGGGCATGGTCGAGTGGTTCTTCCTCACCTACTCCCTCGGGGCCATATTCGTGTCCGGTCAGGTCTTCGAGTACGCGACTCTCGTTTCCGAGGGCGTCTCGCTTACCAGCAACGCCTACGGATCCGCGTTTTACCTCACCACCGGGTTCCACGGTATTCACGTGACTGCCGGCCTGATCGCGTTCCTGCTCGTCATCGGGCGCGCCTTCGCGGTCAAGAACTTCGGTCACAAGGAAGCAACGAGCGCCATCGTCGTGTCGTACTACTGGCACTTCGTCGACGTCGTCTGGATCGGGTTGTTCCTCGTCATTTACGTTCTTAAATAGAAAGTCGGAGTGGACACCACGTATGACCACGATTAGCACACCGAAGCAGTCCGACGGTCGCAAAGCCGGGCGTCGCAGCCCGCTTGCCAGCGTCGCCCTCATCGCGATCGGACTCCTCTTCACAGGAGGCGCCTACGCCGCTTTCAGCACGAGCACGGCCAGTGCGGAGACGAACGCCGCGTCGCAGCAGACCGTCAGCGAAGGGCAGAAACTCTTCGCGGCCAACTGCGCCACCTGTCACGGATTGGAAGCAGCGGGGACCAATGCCGGCCCCAGCCTGATCGGCGTCGGTGCTGCATCGGTCGACTTCCAGGTGGGCACCGGACGCATGCCGATGCAGTTGAACGGACCGCAGGCTGAGAAGAAGGCCGTCCAGTTCACAGACGAGCAAATCGTGTCCCTCGCCGCTTACGTGGCGTCCCTCGCGCCGGGTCCGGCACTTCCGGATCCGTCTCTCCTCGACGCTGAGGGCGATGCCGCCAAAGGCGCCGAGCTGTTCCGCATCAACTGCGCGATGTGCCACAACGTCGCCGGCGCCGGTGGTGCCCTCACTCAGGGCAAGTATGCGCCTGCTCTGGCGGGGGTCACGGAGAAGCACATCTACGAGGCCATGGTCACCGGCCCGCAGAATATGCCCGTGTTCAACGACATGAACATTTCCCCGGAGAGCAAGCGCGACATCATCACTTACCTCAAGTACCTGGACAACAACCCGTCTCCCGGTGGATTCGCTCTGGGCGCCCTCGGACCGGTCTCGGAAGGTCTTTTCCTCTGGATCTTTGGTCTTGGGTCGATCGTTGCCCTGACGGTGTGGATCACCGCCAAGTCGAACTGATCACCAACCAGGTCTGACACAAACTGTTTTATGAGAATTCCGATGAAGGAGAACAATGGCCAAGGACGATAACAGCGGGAAGGACTTGACCGCTGCTGACTCGTCGGGCGTCGGGCATGAGGGGGCTCCCGCGGGCACCGCCGTCGTCGTACGGGACGCCGTGGCCAATCCGGGTTTCCCCCCGCACCGCCCGCGCGTCACCGACCTCAACCCCAGCGCGGAGCGTCGCGCCGAGCGAACCGTCTACACGCTCTTCTACCTGTCGATCGTGGGCAGTGTCTTCGCAATCGTGGCGTATATGGTCTTCCCGATCATCCCTGAGGAACCGGATTCGGTTCGTCTGAACAACCTCTTCATCGGTCTCGGCCTCACCCTCGCCCTTCTGGCAATCGGCATCGGCGCCGTGCACTGGGGCAAGGCGCTCATGTTCGACCACGAAGGCGTCGACGAGCGCCACCCGGTGCGAGGGTCGGATGAGACCCGCGAACGCGCGGTCGAGATCTTTCACGAGGCCAATGTCGAATCGGGCATCGGTCGCCGTACGCTCATCCGAAACAGCCTCATCGGCGCCTTGATCGCCTTTCCGCTTCCGGCCGTCGTGCTGTTCCGCGGCTTGGGCCCGCAGGACACCAATCCGGCTGCAGCTCTCGAACACACCATGTGGAAGAAGGGCACCAGGCTCGCGATCGATCCCACGGGCACACCGATCAAGGCCTCCGATGTCACCCTCGGCTCGGCCTTTCACGTGATTCCCGAAGGATTGCAGGACCTCGGCCACGGCAAACTCGAAGAGAAGGCCAAGGCCGCAGTTCTTCTGATGAGGCTGAAGCCGGAAGACATCAATGAGCCCGCCGACAAAAAGGACTGGTCGTACGACGGCATTGTTGCCTACTCAAAGATCTGCACGCACGTCGGATGCCCGGTCGCGCTTTATGAGCAGCAGACCCACACGCTCCTGTGCCCCTGTCACCAGTCGCAGTTCGACGTGACGAACCAGTGCGAAGTCATCTTCGGACCGGCCAAGCGCCCTCTGCCGCAGCTGCCCATCACGGTAGACTCCGAGGGATATCTCATTGCACAAAGCGATTTCACTGAACCCGTCGGACCGAGCTTCTGGGAGCGGAATTGAGCACTGCAACTACGACTACTGACCTGGTCGAAACAAAGAAGTCCGGTGGCCTCACCGGGGCCGCCGCGAACTACATCGACGAACGCACCAGCATTTCGACTGCGGTCAAGGAACTAGGTCGCAAGATCTTCCCCGACCACTGGTCATTCCTGCTCGGTGAGGTTGCCCTGTACAGCTTCGTCATCATCCTGTTGTCCGGTTCGTTCCTCACGTTCTTCTTCAGTGCGTCGATGACGCCGGTGGAGTACGACGGTTCGTACATGCCACTCAAGGGTGTGGAGATGTCTGCCGCGATGGCATCCTCCCTGGACATCTCCTTTGATATTCGTGGCGGGCTCCTCATGCGCCAGGTCCACCACTGGGCAGCACTACTCTTCGTGGCTGCAATCGGCTTGCACATGCTCCGCATCTACTTCACCGGTGCGTTCCGCAAGCCGCGCGAGCTCAACTGGGTCATCGGGTTCGTTCTGTTCATCCTGGCCATGGCCGAAGGATTCACCGGCTACTCCCTCCCCGACGACCTGCTCTCCGGAAACGGCTTGCGCATCATCGACGGAATGGTCAAGGGAATCCCGCTGGTCGGAACCTGGATTTCGTTCCTCCTGTTCGGTGGAGAGTTCCCGGGCGAGGCGATCGTCGGACGCCTGTACTCCCTCCACATTCTGCTGCTGCCGGCCATTATCGTGGCACTGATCGCGATGCACCTGCTCTTCGTCGTCGTACACAAACACACGCAATACCCTGGTGCCGGACGCACCAACCAGAATGTGGTCGGCTACCCGGTTCTCCCCGTATATGCGGCCAAGGCCGGTGGCTTCTTCTTCATCGTCTTCGGCATCGTGATGCTGATGGCGTCGCTGTTCACGATCAACCCCATCTGGAACTACGGTCCCTACGACCCCTCCCCCGTTTCGGCCGGAACACAGCCGGACTGGTACATCGGTTTCGCTGACGGCGCCCTGCGCCTGATCCCGCCGGGACTCGAGATGGTCTGGCTCGATCGCACCTGGTCCTTCAACATCCTGATCCCGTTGGTGTCGCTGGGCCTGTTCATCCTGGTCGTGCTCATCTACCCGTTCATCGAGGGATGGGTCACCGGAGACAAGCGAGAGCACCACATTCTCGACCGTCCCCGGAACGCCCCGACACGCACCGCCATCGGTGCCGCCGGAGTCACGTTCTACGCGGCGCTGTGGGCCACGGCCTCCTCGGACATCATCGCAACGCACTTCAAGGTGACAATGGAGGGCGTGATTCACACCATGCAGTTCCTGGTGATTGTGGGGCCCTTCATCGCCTTCTTCGTGACGAAACGCATCTGCCTGGCGTTGCAGAAGAAGGACCGCGAGATCGTTCTGCACGGCTACGAGTCCGGACGTATCGTGCGTCTGCCCGGTGGCGAGTACATCGAAGTTCACCAGCCCGTTGATGAATATGAGCGCTGGAAGCTGGTCAGCTATAACGACTACAAGCCGCTCATGATCCGCCCGAACGCCAAGGGCAAAATCACGGCGGGCCAAAAGGCCCGTGCCGGACTGTCCCGCTGGTTCTTCGAGGACCGGATCGAACCGGTATCGACCACTGAACTCGAACGGGCGCACGACCACCACCACTAGGCTCCGGCCGCGAACACAGATCGGGCATCGATGTCCCTCCAGACCCTGTCGGAGTGGCTTCGGTGCCCGAACTGTTTTCTGCCACTCACCCCCGCCGGGCCGCTGACGCTGCGCTGCGGGGCCGGACACTCCTTCGACGCGAACAAGCGCGGATACGTGTCACTGGTAGGCGGTGCGCGCCGGCTGATCGGCGATAGCGTCGCGATGGTCGACGCGAGATCACTTTTCCTCGAGACCGGCTGGTACGAGCCGCTGCGCCACCGCCTCGCTGAGCGGGTGGCGGCTGAGAATCCCTCCCGGGTCTTAGACATCGGCTGTGGAACCGGATACTACTTGCGGGGGGTTCTCGCACTCTGTCCAGATGCACGTGCCCTGGGAATGGACCTTTCCCCCGTGGCGGTCGGGCGCACAGTGAGCGGTCAGGACAACGTCGACGGGCTCGTGGCGGATGTCTGGTCCCCCCTGCCGGTACGGGACGCATCAGCAGATGTACTCCTCAACGTTTTTGCCCCCCGGAACCCGTCCGAGTTTCACCGGGTGCTGCGCGAAGACGGCCTGCTCATCGTCGTCGTGCCGCAAGCGTCCCACCTGCAGGAGCTCAGGGCGTCCGGTCTGGCGTTGGACGTGCCCGCGAACAAAGGCAAGCACCTGTCCGAGGCGCTGTCCCCCGCCTTCGAACTGGAAACACGGGACGAGTTGTCGTCTTCGCTGCGTCTCAACCCGGCCCAGGCATCCGCTCTGATCGGGATGGGTCCGTCAGCCCACCACACGGATGTCGACGCGCTGACCCAGCAGCTCAGCGGCGTTCAGACCGTCACGGCGTCCTTCGAGTTACTCGGCTACCGTCGCATCACGATCTGAAGCCCGGCAGCCACGCGTAGCGTCCCACGACCTGAACGAATTCGACGGAGATTCTGGCAGAATCGCACCCCGACGCCCTGGAAAGACGAGTACACCCGAGAATCTCCGTCGAAATCGTTTGAGGCCATGCGGGCGGGAACTGTGGATCAGGCTACGTGGAACTGTGAAATTATCCGAACGTGTCACTCCGAAGCGATGCGCCGGGTATAACCAACGGCGACGTCCAGGACCTGTGTCCTGGACGCCGCCCCTTTTGCCTGAAGTACGCATTTCGGTTCGAATCAGCGTGCGAAATTGCCCCGGTAGTACTCGTATACCCAACCGACGAGGCAGATGACGCCGACACCCAACGCGATGATCGAGATCCACACGCCGACAGCCAGCCCCATGAAGAGCAGAGCAGCACTGGCAGCCAAGAGGATGGGCCACCAGCTCCACGGGCTGTAGAAACCAACCTCAGGGTCGCCGTCGTCGATATTCGCGTCGAGACGATCTTCGGGAAGCTCGCCGCCCTGGGCGCTGTGTACGCGTCCGAGGTAGAAGGCGATAAAGCTGAACAGGATGGCGGACAGGCCGAGTGCGAACGTTCCCGCCCACTCAACCTTGTTCTGCAACGGGTCGACGAGTCCCCAGATGACGTAGGCCACCGTGACCAGGGCGAAAAATCCTGTCAGAACCCAGAGCAGGTTGACGTTGGTTCTCATTTACTTCGTCCTTTTCGACGCTACGTCGTACGTGGGGGCATCCGGGGCGTCCTTCGCCGGCCCGATTCCGACTGTTATGGGCGCTTCCGGGTGGTTCAGGTCGAACGCGGGGCGTTCGGACCGGATGCGCGGGATCGAGGTAAAGTTGTGGCGCGGCGGCGGGCAGGAGGTAGCCCACTCCAGCGAGCCGCCGTAGCCCCACGGGTCGTTCACGGTGACCTGCGGTGCCTTGCGGGCGGTGATATAGACGTTCAGGAAGAACGGGATCATCGAGATCGCGAGAATGACCGAACCGACCGTGGACAACTGGTTCATCCAGGTGAAGCCGTCCTCGGGCAGGTACGACGCGTAGCGACGCGGCATGCCCACGACGCCCAGCCAGTGCTGTACCAGGAAGGTGGTGTGGAAACCGATGAAGAGGAACCAGAAGTGCCACTTGCCGAGGCTCTCATTGAGCATCTTGCCGGTCCACTTCGGCCACCAAAAGTAGAACCCGCTGAACATCGCGAACACCACGGTTCCGAAGATGACGTAGTGGAAGTGCGCGACGACGAAGTAGGTGTCCGAGACGTGGAAGTCGAGCGGCGGCGAGGCCAGGATGACGCCGGTGAGGCCACCGAAGGTGAAGGTGACCAAGAAGCCGAGGGCCCACAGCATGGGCGTCTCGAAGGTCAGTGAGCCCCGCCACATGGTGCCGATCCAGTTGAAGATCTTCACCCCGGTCGGGACGGCGATCAGCATCGTCATCAGGGAGAAGAACGGCAGCAGCACGGAGCCGGTGACGTACATGTGGTGCGCCCAGACCGCCACGGACAGCGCCGCGATGGAGATGGTCGCGTAGATGAGGGTCTTGTAACCGAAGATCGGCTTGCGGCTGAAGACCGGGAAGACTTCTGACACGATGCCGAAGAACGGCAGCGCGATGATGTACACCTCAGGGTGACCGAAGAACCAGAACAGGTGCTGCCACAGGATGGCACCACCATTGGCCGGATCGTAGATGTGCGAGAGGAAGATCCGGTCGGACGCCGCGGCCAGGAGCGCCGCGGCGAGGACCGGGAAGGCCATCAGGATGAGAAGCGACGTGACCAGGGTGTTCCAGGTGAAGATGGGCATCCGGAACATGGTCATGCCGGGGGCGCGCATCGTGATCACTGTGGTGATGAAGTTCACGGCTCCGAGGATGGTGCCGAAGCCGCTCAGCCCGAGCCCGACCATCCACAGGTTGCCGCCGACGCCTGGGGAGAACGTCGTGCTGGCCAGTGGCTGATAGGCGAACCAGCCGAAGGACGCGGCACCCTGCGGGGTGAGGAAGCCACCGACGGCGACAAGGCTGCCGAAGAAGAAGGCCCAGAAGGAGAAGGCGTTCAATCGGGGGAAGGCCACGTCGGGGGCGCCGATCTGCAGGGGCATGAGGGAGTTCGCGAATCCGAAAAACAGCGGTGTCGCGAACATCAGCAGCATGATCGTGCCGTGCATGGTGAAGAGCTGGTTGTACTGCTCCTTCGTCTGGACGACCTCGAGACCGGGGGCGAAGAGCTGTGCGCGAATCACCAGTGCCATGACGCCGGCGAGGCAGAAGTAGACGAACGACGTGATCAGGTACATGTACCCGATCACCTTGTGGTCGGTGGAGGTGATCCACCGGACGATGACGTTGCCCTTGCGCTCGACACCGGCGGGCCGACGCGGAGCGGTGGGGGCTGCCGGCGCGGAAGATGCCGTAGTGGTGGTAGTCATGGACTAGTTGCCCTCCTGCTCGGTCGGTGCTGTCGTTCCCGGCAGATTTTGGTTGCGCTCGTACTCGAGGCCGAGCTGGCCGTCGTTGCCTGCAGCACGCAAGGAGTCGATGTACGACTCGTAGTCTGCCGCGGAGACGACCTCGACCTTGAAGAGCATCAGCGAGTGGTACTCGCCGCACAGTTCGGCACATTTCCCGTCATAGGTGCCGATGCGCTCCGGGATGATCGACATGTAGTTGGTCTTGCCGGGGATCATGTCTTTTTTGTACAGGAAGTCGACGACCCAGAACGAGTGGATGACATCGCGGGCGTCGAGCGCCAGCTCGACCTTCTGGCCGACCGGCAGGACGAGCGTGGGGATTTCGGACTGAAGCAGCGAACCGGCGGGACCGTCGACGTCGGGCTGGCCCTGGATCCCCGCGGTATAGACGTCTTCGTTGACGTAGTTGAAGTCCCAAGCCCACTGCTTGCCGATGACCTGGATTTTGACCTCGGGCTCATCGAAGCGTGCCTCGATCTCTGCCTGGTCCCGCGCGGTGAAGGCGAAGAAACCGACCACGAGAATAAGGGGAACGACAGTGTAGAAAATTTCGATCGGCATGTTGTAACGAAGCTGCACCGGAAGACCGGTCTGGCCCTTGCGGCGACGGTAGACAACGACGGCCCAGATCGTGAGCCCCCAGGTGATGAGACCCACGATCAAAAGAACGATCCATGACGTGGTCCATAGCCCGGAGATGCGTTCGGTCTGGTTAGTCACCGCCGGCTCACCCTCGATAAAGCCGGGGAGGTAGCCATGAAGCTGGGCTTGCGAGCAACCTGCGAGAACAAGGGCCAACGACGCTGCGATTGGAATTGCAGCCCATCGGAGACGATGGTTTTTGCGCACCAGTAACCTTTCGGTGAGACTCGAGGACACTTAACTGGAAGTGCTTCTATAGACCCTCAGCTTACTGCGGGTGACACGATCCGTTGTGCAAGAACCGGCCTCCGAGATAACGAATTCGCCGCCAGTCACAGTATTTGCGGAGGTACTAGCCCGGGGCGCTTTGTCCGACGTCGGTGGGTCAGCTGAAGGAATCTCCGCATGCGCAGCTTCCGCCGGCGTTCGGATTGTCGATCGTGAACCCCTGCTTTTGGATGGTGTCCTCGAAGTCAATGGATGCCCCGTCCAGGTAGGGGACACTCATTTTGTCCACGACGATCTCGACCCCATCGAAGTCGACGAGAGCGTCACCGTCGAGTAGCCTCTCGTCGAAATAGAGCTGGTAGATGAGGCCGGAGCAGCCTCCGGGTTGAACGGCAACGCGCAGGCGGAGGTCCTCGCGGCCTTCCTGAGCGAGCAGGCTGCGTACCTTGTCAGCGGCGGTGGCGCTCAGGCCCACGCCATGGGCGGCTGTGCTGGTGGCGACTGTGTCGGTCATGGTGCTCCTCAGTGTTCGAGTCGTTTTCACACGGTCTTTCGCGGCGGCTGAATGACCGTCGGAGGCAACGAAGATTGTACCGACCACAACCGGGAATACACCCTCTGCATTCCCGGATTTCTGCGCTCTCGGTCGGATCAGCTGCCGGTGCGCTGATTCAGACGGCCGAGTAGGAAGGCCTCACTGAGGATGGCCCGCTTGAACACTCCGAGATGCAGAGATTCGTTGGGGCTGTGCGCCCTGGAATCCGGGTCCTCGACCCCGGTGACCAGGATCTGAGCGTCCGGAAACACCCGCACCAGGTCGGCGATGAAGGGGATGGACCCGCCGACGCCGATGTCCACCGGGCTTTCGCCCCAGGCTTCGGCCATGGCGCTCCGCGTCTCAGCGACGGCCCAGCCGCCCGTGTCGACCAGGAAGGCCTCCCCCGTGTCGACGTCATCGATGTCGATCCGGGCGCCGAATGGAGCCTTGGCACGCAGATGCGCCTCGAGCGCACGGAAAGCCTCGTCGGCCGACTGACCGGGAGCGATCCGGGTGCTTAGTCGAACGGTGATGGCCGGGGTAAGCGTGTTCGACGCGTTGGCCACGGACGGCGCGTCGATCCCGGTGATTGTGATGGCCGGCTGGGACCAGATCCGGCTGAGCACCGAGCCGTGACCGATCGCGACGACGCCGTCGGTGAGCCCGGTTTCCAGGCGGAGCTGCTCCACCGTGTAGTCCGGAGTCGGAACATCGATGCTCGTCAGCCCGCGGACGGCGACGGCGCCGTCGTCGGCGTACAGGCTGTCGAGCAGACGAACGGCGGCCATCATCGCGTCGGGAACCGCTCCCCCGAACATGCCCGAGTGCGACGCGTGGTCAAGGGTGCGGACCGTCAGTCGGAACGTGACATTGCCGCGCAGCGCCGTGGTCAGTGCAGGGGTGTTGATGTCCCAGTTGTTCGAATCCGCGACGACGATGGCGTCCGCGCGCAGGGACTCCCGGTTCTCCTCCAGGAAGGTGGCGAAGGACCGGCTGCCGAACTCTTCCTCGCCTTCGATGAAGAGCGCCAGGCCGAGGTTGAAATCGGGTCCTTCTGCTTCCACGAGAGCTCGGATCGACGCGATGTGGGCCATGACCCCCGCCTTGTCGTCCGCCGCACCGCGTCCGTAGAGGCGGTTGCCGCGCACGGTCGGTTCGAACGGGTTGGAGTCCCAGTCCGCATCCTGGCCGGGCGGTTGCACATCGTGGTGCGCATAGAGCAGAACCGTCGGGCGCCCGTTGCGTGCCGCGCGCGTGGCCAAAACGGCCGGATGGCCGAGTTCGGCACCGCCCGGGATCCCGGCCCGCTTGACCTCGACCGAATCGAACACCCCGAGGTCGCGGACCAGGACCGCGACGGCATCCGCACTGGCGGCAACCTGATGCGCGTCGAAGGCATCCCAGGAGACGGAGGGAATCCGCACCAGGGCGCACAGGTCGGCAATGGTCGTGGGGAGGCCGCGTTCGACTGCCGCGCGAAGAGCCGGGGCGGCCGGGGAGATTGCCGGGGGCGCTGTTTCTCGAATATCGGTCATCAGGTAATCTTAAGGCAACCAATTGCAAGGAACTGATGTGGCTAAGCCTGTGAACCCAGACGCACAACCATCCATGGAGACCCCGGACGAGACCAGGTCTCGCCTCGCGGCATCCCACCCTGTCGGCAAAGGGCAGGCTACGCCCAGCCGCAGGCAGCAGGAGGCTTTGAATCGGCGCCCGCTTGTTCCAGATGACCGCAAGCTCGCGGCCAAGCAGGCCAGAGGCAAGGCCGCCGAGGCTCGCGAGCGTGCCCGGGTGGGTATGGCTGCCGGCGATGAGAAGTTCCTTCCGGTGCGCGACCGCGGTGCGCAGAAGCGCTTCGTGCGCGACTTTGTCGACGCCCGCTTCAACGTGGGCGAATTCATGATCCCGGTGATGTTTCTGGTCATCCTGCTCAGCGTATTCCCCGACGCGGCAGTGCAGACGTACGGAATCCTGGGCCTGTGGGTCTTCGTCATCGTCGCCGTTGTCGACTCCGTCATCCTGGGCTTTATCGTCACGCGCAAGCTCAATGCCAAGTTCGGCGCTGAGAAGGCCGAGCGTGTGCGCTGGTACGCAGCGATGCGTGCACTGCAACTGCGTGTGCTTCGCCTGCCGAAACCACAGGTCAAGCGCGGCCGCTACCCCGCCTGACGCCGCAACACTCACGCCCTCAAACGGAGAAGGTCCCCGACCTGATCAGGGGCACGCGGAGTTCCTCGTCCGTCAGCGAACCGTGCTGACCGACCATCGAACGTGCGGACTGATTCGGCTCGCGGGAGTCGTAGTAGGCGATGAGCTTGCGTGCGGCCACGATCACGTCGCCGATGCGAGGCAGGACCTCGGGTGCAACTTCGCCGAACAGCCCGGCCTCGACTGCTTCCGCGCGGCTGAAGACCCAGGCGCGGTGGCCTTCGATACCGCGCCACGTATCGGCGAGGGCCGCGGCTGCGTCGGAACCGAGTTCGGGTTCGAGGTAGAGGTGCAGGCACCGGGGATCCCCGCCGATGTGGCGGACGCCGCCGACGAGTTCGGGGACCGTGTCGAAAAGCACGTGTCTGGTCATCGGGACGTCGATGATTCCGTGGTCGGCCGTGACCAGGAGACCCTCATCGGCTGTCAGTGCGGCCGCGAAGCGGGCAACCGCGCCGTCGAGGTTCTCCAGCGCGGACAACCACCGCTCGGACTCCCAGCCGTGCGCGTGGGCGGCCACATCCAGCTCGGGGACGTAGACGTAGACGAGGGCGCGCGGCTCGGTGTCCAGAAGGTGTCGCGCGGCGGCGAACCTGTCGGGCACGCTCTCTGCGGGCACGTAGTGCGCACCGCGAAGCGCCGCCTGGGTGAAGCCGGATGTGGTGTACCGGCGGGGTCCGATGGCGAAACCGGGAATGCCGGCATCCGCGGCGCGTTCGAAGACGGTGCGCGCACGCTGCCAGGTCTCCGGTCGCATGCCGTCGTCCCAGCCGGTCAGCTGGTTCACCACACGGTCATGGTCGGCGTCTCGGACCCGGTAGCCGACGAGTCCGTGCTGCCCGGGTGCGACACCCGTGGTGAGGGTCGTGATTCCTGCAGCCGTGGTGGATGGGAAGACGCCGTCGATCACGCTGGACTTAGTCAGCAGCGAGTTCAGGAATCGGGCGTGCCCGGGACGGGCTCGGAGGGAACTGACGCCGAGGCCGTCCGCCAGAAGGACGACCGCCTTGTTCGTCTGGCCGAGGTCCAGAATGTTGGAAATGCCCTCGATCGATGAGAGAGAACTTGTGAGAACGTCGGCAAGGCGCAGGGTGCCGAATTGGCGGGCCGGTAGCATGGGGGGCATCGTGCCAAGTCTGACATAGACAGGGCCGGATCGATCCAGCGCCTACCCGACAGCGCGCGTCCCGCAACGCACGCCTCAGCAGAATTCACGAATGAGCCGTTCAGACAGCACCACGCCCGCCACGTTTACCGAGCGCATCGAAGACGTCGATGTCTCCACCGAGATGCAGGGCTCGTTCCTCGAATACGCCTACTCGGTCATCTACTCCCGGGCGCTCCCGGACGCCCGGGACGGGCTCAAGCCAGTGCAACGGCGCATCCTGTACCAGATGAGCGAGATGGGGCTCCGCCCCGATCGCGGCCACGTCAAGTCGGCGCGGGTCGTCGGCGAGGTCATGGGCAAGCTGCACCCGCATGGCGACACCGCGATCTATGACGCTCTCGTGCGCATGGCGCAGGCGTTCACGCTCCGGGTCCCTTTGATCGACGGCCACGGCAACTTCGGCTCGCTCGATGACGGGCCGGCCGCCCCGCGGTACACCGAGGCCAGGCTGGCCGCGCCGGCCCTGGCCATGACAGAAAACCTCGACGAAGACGTCGTCGACTTCGTACCCAACTACGACAACCAGCTCACCCAGCCGGACGTTCTCCCGGCCGCCTACCCCAACCTGCTCGTCAACGGCGCGAGCGGTATCGCCGTCGGCATGGCCACCAACATGGCCCCGCACAACCTGATCGAGGTCGTCGGCGCGGCACGCCATCTGCTCGCCCACCCAAACGCGACCCTCGAAGACCTGATGGAGTTCGTCCCCGGGCCTGACCTGCCCACCGGCGGCACGATCGTCGGGCTGTCGGGAATCATGGATGCCTACGCCACCGGGCGCGGCAGTTTCAAGACCCGGGCGCGGGTATCCGTCGAAGCCATCACCGCGCGCAAGGCCGGTCTCGTCGTCACCGAACTTCCCTATCTGGTCGGGCCCGAGCGGGTCATCGAAAAGATCAAGGACGGGGTCAATTCCAAGAAGCTCAGTGGCATCTCCGATGTCACCGATCTGACGGACCGCACCAAGGGGCTCCGTCTCGTCATCGGGATCAAGACCGGTTTCAGCCCGGAGGCCGTGCTCGAGCAGTTGTACCGGGTGACCCCGCTCGAGGACTCATTCAACATCAATGCGGTCGCCCTCGTCGACGGCGGCCCGCAGACACTGGGCCTGCGAGAACTCCTGCTCGTCTACATCGGACACCGAATCGAGGTCGTGACCCGGCGCTCGGCCTACCGACTGGCCCGACGAACGGAGCGTCTGCATCTCGTCGAAGGCCTCCTGGTGGCAATCCTGGACATCGACGAAGTGATCCAGGTCATCCGCGCCAGCGACGACAGCGAGCAGGCGCGCGCCAAGCTGATCGACGTTTTCGACCTGAGCCAGATTCAAGCCGAGTACATCCTCGAGCTCCGCCTGCGGCGCCTGACCCGCTTCTCGCGCATCGAACTCGAAACCGAGCGGGATCAGCTGCTGGCGGAGATCGCGACGCTGAAGAAGCTTCTCGGCAGCAAGGCCTCCATCCGCACCCTGGTGTCCGACGAACTGGCCTCGGTGGCCGAGCGTTTCGGCACGCCGCGGCGAACCCTGTTGACTGAGGCCAAGGCGAGTGTCGCCGGCGCCAACAGCGCCGCCGCCAAGCGGAAGGCCGCCATCCTCGAGGTGACGGACACCCCGACCCGGGTCTACCTCAGCGTGACGGGCAAGATCGCCCGGGTGGAGATTCCGGCCGGCTCCACTGTCCAGCCGGAGCGGATCACCCCGGCTCAGAGGCGCAGCAAGCATGACGCCGTCCTGTCCGTTCTGGACACGACCAGTCGCACCGAGGTTGGAGCGGTCACCAGCCTGGGACGGCTCATCCGCTTCTCCCCCGTCGACCTCCCCGTGCTCCCGCCGACCTCGGTCCAGCTCGGGGCCGGCGTACGCGTGCGCGACTACCTGGCCCTGCCCAACACAGCGGAGAAGATCGTCGCGCTCGTCGCGCTCGATTCCGAGCATTCGATCGTTCTCGGGACCAGACAGGGCATCGTGAAACGCGTCACACCCGGCGACTGGGCAAACAAACCCGATTTCGAGATCATCGCGCTGAAGCCCCAGGACGTGGTGGTCGGCGCGGCGCAGGGTGCGGAAGACGACGAACTCGTCTTCATCGCCTCCGACTCACAGCTGTTGCGTTTTCCTGCCGGGGCGGTGCGCCCGCAGGGGCGCACCGCCGGCGGCATGGCGGGCATCAAACTGGCCGCGGACGCGCACGTGGTGTACTTCACCAGCGTGGAAACGCACGGCGCGGCCGCGCTCGTGGTTGCGACCATCGCGACCGGCAGCCACACCCTGCCCGGAACAGACCCGGGCAGCGCCAAAGTGTCCGATTTCTCCGAGTACCCGGCGAAAGGCCGGGGAACGGGTGGGGTGCGCTCCCAACGGTTCCTGAAAGGCGAGGACACCGTCTCCGTCGCGTGGGTGGGGCCTCTGCCGGCCCGGGCGGTCGCGTCGGACGGCACTCCCCGCACGCTTCCTGAATCAGGGTCGCGGCGTGATGCGTCCGGGGCCATGCTGGACTCCGTGATCGGCGCCATCGGCGCCAGGATCGGCTGACACCCGAGCACGATCCCCAGCCATGTGCGGCGGGTAGTGCGTTATGGTGGCGACATGACACACCTCGACGATTCCGTCATTCTCGTCCTCGGCGCCTCGGGGGGTCTGGGAAGTGAGATTGCCCGACTTCTGGCTGCCGGCGGCGCCCGACTCGTCCTGAGCGGTCGCAACCAGGCGAAACTTGAGGCGCTCCAGATCCCCGGAACCCCGCTCGCCGCCGACCTCGCCGATCCGTACGCAATCACGACCCTCGTCGCCAACGCGATCAGCGTGAACGGACGGCTCGACGGCATCGTCAACGCATCGGGGGTGGTTGCCTTCGGACCGGCGATCGAGGTGAGCGATGAGACGCTCGCCGAGCTGTTCGCCGTGAACACGTTGGCACCGATCCGCCTGCTCCGTGCGGCTCGGATCGCGCTGGGCGAATCCGCCGAGCAGGGGCGAGAGCCCTTTATCGTCACCCTCAGCGGCGTCGTCAGCGAGAGCCCCACTGCCAACCTCGCCGCATACTCGGCGTCCAAGGCCGCCCTCGCTGCCTTCGGACAGGCCGCCGGCCGGGAACTGCGGCGTAGCGGCATCCGCATTCTGGACGCGCGGCCCGGTCACACCGAGACCGACCTCTCCACTCACCCGATCTCCGGAAACGCCCCGCGCCTGCCGGCCGGCTACTCTCCGGTCGTCGTCGCCCAGCGCGTTGTCGACGCCATCATCAACGGCGAACGTGACCTAGCCAGCACATCGTTCCACTCGTAGACCCCCCGGTCACGGGCGTCACACGTCGATGCGGTCGCGACTCAGTTTGTCCGAGCTCTCGATGATGAACTCCTTGCGCGGCGCGACGTCGTTGCCCATCAGGAGCTCGAAGACGTTTCCGGCCATCTCCGCGTCGGCGACCCGCACGCGGCGCAGCGTGCGATGCGCCCGCTCCATAGTCGTCGTGGCGAGCTGGTCTGCATCCATTTCGCCGAGGCCCTTGTAGCGCTGAATCGGATCCTGGTAGCGCTTGCCGGTTTTCTTGAGTCCGGCGAGCACGGCCTGAAGCTCCACCTCCGAATACGTGTAGATGGTCTCGTTCGGCTTCGTGCCCGGGTTCATCACCACGACTCGGTGGAGCGGCGGTACGGCCGCGAAAACGCGCCCCTCCGTGATCATCGGGCGCATGTAGCGGAAGAACAGGGTGAGCAGCAGCGTGCGGATGTGCGCGCCGTCGACATCCGCGTCGCTCATGATGATGACCTTGCCGTAGCGCGCCGCGGACAGGTCGAAACTCCGTCCGGATCCGGCGCCGATCACCTGGATGATGGACGCGCACTCGACGTTCGACAGCATGTCGGCAACGGATGCCTTCTGCACATTCAGGATCTTGCCGCGAATGGGGAGGAGTGCCTGGTGCTCGCTGTCCCGGGCGAGCTTGGCCGTGCCCAGGGCGGAATCTCCTTCGACGATGAAGAGCTCGCTCGTCGAGACATCATTGCTGCGGCAGTCGACCAGTTTCGCGGGCAGGGACGAGCTCTCCAACGCGTTCTTCCGGCGCTGGGTTTCCTTGTGGGCGCGAGCCGAGATTCGCGATTTCATCTCGGCCACGATCTTGTCCAGGACGACCGCGGCCTGCGTCTTGTCGTCGCGCTTCGTGGACACAAAACGCGCGTTCATGGCTTGGGCGACGACGTTGGCCACGATGGCGCGAACCGCGGGGGTGCCGAGCACCTCCTTGGTCTGCCCCTCGAATTGAGGCTCGGGCAGCCGAACGGTGAGCACGGCTGTGAGGCCGGCCATCACGTCGTCCTTCTCCAGCTTGTCCGACCCCATTTTGAGCCGCCGAGCGTTCAGCTCGACCTGCGCACGCAGAAACTTGAGCAGGCCCGCGTCGAACCCGGCTTGGTGCGTTCCGCCCTTCGGGGTGGCGATGATGTTCACGAAGCTGCGGACGACCGTATCGTAGCCTGTCCCCCAACGGAGGGCGATGTCCACGGCACAGTCCCGGACCAGCTCGGTGGGCACCATGGCACCCGTCGGGGTCAGCACCGGGACGGTCTCCCGGAAGGTTCCGTTTCCGGTCAGTCGCCAGGTGTCGGTGATCGGGCTATCGGTGGCGAGGTGATCGACGAACTCCGAGATCCCGCCCTCGAACTTGAAGGACTCGAGCACGTGCACGTCTGTGCGCTCGTCCGCGATCTCGATCCCCAGGCCCGGGACGAGGAAGGCCGTCTGACGCGCCCGCTCGAGCAATTCCTCGGTCTGAAACGACGCCCCCTTCGTGAAGATCTGACGGTCGGCCCAGTAGCGCACCCGAGTCCCGGTCACACCGCGCTTGACCTTGCCGATGACACGTAGTTCGCTCTGCTTCTCAAAAGGCGTGAACGGCGCGTCGGGGCTCTTCTTTCCCGAGTCCGCGAAAATCCCAGGTTCGCCGCGGTGGAACGACATGGCCCAGGTCTTGCCGTCACGGTCGACCTCGACGTCGAGGCGCTCGGACAGGGCATTGACGACGGATGCGCCTACCCCGTGCAGGCCACCGGACGCGGCATACGATCCGCTGCCGAATTTGCCGCCGGCGTGCAGTTTGGTGAAGACGACCTCGACGCCGGTCAGTCCCGTCTTCGGCTCGATGTCAACCGGAACGCCCCGAGCCGTGTCGCGCACCTCCACGCTCTCATCAGCATGGAGCACGATGTCGATGCTGGTGCCGAACCCGCCCAGTGCCTCGTCGACCGAGTTGTCGATGATCTCCCAGAGACAGTGCATGAGCCCGCGCGAGTCGGTGGACCCGATGTACATGCCCGGGCGTTTGCGAACCGCTTCCAGCCCTTCGAGGACTGACAGATGGCGGGCGGAATAATCAGAAGAACTCACAACGGTCAAGAATACCGAACCAGCGCCCTCCCCCGGTCATCAACACCCGATTGAAGTGCGCTACGCGGTGAGCGAAATAACGGGCAACCGACTCGATAACCTTGCCAGACCGTGTTTCCATTGAGTACAGGTTAAATTGGTATCAAATGGTATCAGTCTGGAGGAGGAAACCATGTCCCAGATCGCAGCCGAGAATGGTGCCATCAACCACGAGAAGGCTCCCCACCAGCTCACCGCGGCAGACCGCTGTGATGCGTGTGGAGCCCAGGCCTACATTCGTGTGGTCGTGAACAACAGCGAACTGCTGTTCTGCGCGCACCACGGCCGTAAGCACCAGGAGAAGCTCGCCGCCATCGCGGAAAGCTGGCACGACGAGTCGAGCCGCCTCCTCGAGGACCAGCGCTCCTAGCGGTATCGGTTGGCCCCAGGCAGTTCGAGTTGTCCTGCGACCGGCCGATGGGCCTCTACTCCGTGGAGAGTCCGAGCCGCACCGCAATCTGATTGCGTGCGGCTCGTGCCATGTCGTCGGCAGCCAGCGCATGGTCACCGGGCAAGTACTCGTGCCCGATACGGGACAGGGTCATACGCAGCAGGTGGTCGGCCAGTCCGGGGTTTTTGGCGAGAACGGGACCGTGAAGATGGGTCCCGACGACGCTACCCATGACCAGTCCCTCCGCACCCGCGCCATTGCCCGTTCCGGAGAGCACCTGGCCGAGCGGCGACGCCTCGCCTCCGACATAGCTGCGCTGATGATTCTCGAAACCGATCAAACGTCCGTACCGGGAGGCCACCGCGATGTCATCCGTGGCCCGTGCCGGCATCGGAACAGCGCGACCGGCCACGATGCCCAGCCCCTCGACAACGGTTCCGTCAGCGAGTTCGATACCCCAGCTCAGAAGTTCCCAGCCGGTTCCGACCAGGAGGATGGGGACACCCGCGGTGGCCCAGGTGCGCAGCTCCATGGTCATCGTCGCGAGGATATCCCTGGCACGCACCATGTCGGAGTCGGAGCCCGATCCGACGACGACGGCATCGACCTGGTCCGGCAGATCGGCCGCGGAGCGCACCTCCACGACCGTGGCATCGGCACCGGCCCATCGGGCCCGCTGGGCGAGAACGCGAGCGTTGGCGGCATCGCCGTTGGTGCCCAGGAGTTCGGGAAGCAGCGACACGATCGAGAGCGGACGGGTCATTCCTGCTCCTCCCTGTTGGTGACGAGCCCCAGGTGCGTCCTGGTGCGTCGCATGGAGTCTGCCGAGAAGATGATCGTCTTCAAACCCGTCAGCGGTTCGGGCAGGGCCAGGAAATCGTCCAGGGCCAGTCCCAGGTTCGGCTCGATGCGGTCGACGACGACGTCGTCGTACACCAGCTGGAGGGCAATTTCGTGCGCCTTCGAACCGGATGCAATGCGGACCCGGCCCAGACCCGAGGTGTTGACGGGCCAAAAGTAGGACGGGTCGCGCACGTCTGACCCGATTGCGATGAGGATCTGCTCGGTCTTCGGCTCGAGGCTGTCTACGTTCAGCTGGAAACTGGCCGGGTTCTGCACCAGTACGAATTCAACCTGCTTGCCTCGAACCGTGACGATCTCACCACGGCCGAAGACCGGTGGGATGGCCGAGATGGCGTTGATGGCCAGCACCGGATCGAAGCGGTCGCCGAGCGCGGCCTGCGCCGTGCACAGCGCGGTCAGGGCGTCGACGGCATAGTGCGTTCCGCGGGCGGGCAACCCGAGCGGGTAATCCACACCCGCAATGCTCACGGTGGCGCGGCGGCCCTGCACGGAGGTGAGGAGCATCCCCTCCCCCGCGTCCAGCCTGGTGGCGGTGGTCGCGCTGTAGCCCAAGCCCCGCGGATTGTCCACGAGAACGTCGGCGGAGACGCCGTAGCGCGCGACTGCAGAGGAAACGGGTAGGCGTGCGGCAAGGTCGCTCAAGTACTGATCGTCCGCGTTGACCACGACGGTTCCGGTGGCTCTGGCGGCGATCTTGGCGAGCATGGCCGCGACCATGTCCGAGTCATGAAATCGGTCGATCTGGTCGACCATGACGTTCGTCAGCGCAACGACGCGCGGCGTCAACGTACCGGAGATCAGGGCTCCGTGGCCCTCATCCATCTCCAACACGGCGATGTCGCCCGCGATATGACCGCTCAGGCTGGCCTGCTCGAGCAGCGCGGAGGTCAGACCCTGGCTGATGTTGGCCGTGGACTGGTTGGTGAAGACAACGGTGCCGTGAGCACGGAGCGCTGCGACCAGCATCTTGGTCGTCGTCGACTTGCCGCTCGATCCGGTGACTATGACCAGGCCGCCCGGAAAGCTGTTCAGGCTGCGCGGAAGGAATCCGGGTGCGATCCTGTTCACCACGAGACCGGGGATCGCGGATCCGCCGCCCGGCTTCCGCCACCGGGCCACTCTGCGTACGACGCGTCCCAGAAGAATCGCCGGTGCGTAGCGCAAAACGACCCCTACTCGAGGTAGTCGCGTAGGGACTGCGACCGTGAGGGGTGACGCAGTTTGGCCATGGTCTTGGACTCGATCTGACGGATGCGCTCACGCGTCACGCCGAACGTGTCGCCGATCTGGTCGAGGGTCTTCGGCATGCCGTCCCCGAGGCCGAAGCGCATGCGGATGACGCCGGCCTCTCGTTCGGAGAGCGAGTCGAGCAGGCTTTCCAGCTGCTTCTGCAACATCGTGAAACCGACGGCGTCCGCAGGCACAACGGCTTCCGTGTCCTCGATCAGGTCGCCGAACTCGCTGTCGCCGTCCTCACCGAGCGGAGTGTGCAGGGAAATGGGTTCGCGGCCGTACTTCTGGACTTCGACGACCTTCTCCGGGGTCATATCCAGTTCGCGGCTCAGCTCTTCCGGTGTGGGCTCCCGGCCGAGGTCCTGAAGCATCTGGCGCTGGACGCGGGCGAGCTTGTTGATGACCTCGACCATGTGCACTGGAATCCGGATCGTGCGGGCCTGGTCGGCCATCGCACGCGTGATCGCCTGACGGATCCACCAGGTCGCGTAGGTGGAGAACTTAAAGCCCTTGGTGTAGTCGAATTTTTCGACGGCACGGATGAGGCCCAGGTTGCCTTCCTGGATCAGGTCGAGGAATTGCATGCCGCGGCCCGTGTAGCGCTTGGCGAGCGAGACGACCAGGCGAAGGTTCGCCCCCAGGAGGTGGCTTTTGGCGCGGGCGCCGTCTTTGGCGACCCACATCAGCTCGCGTCCGAGGGCACTCTTCTTCTCGGCGTCGCTCATCTGGGACATCTTGTCTTCGGCGAAGAGCCCGGCTTCGATGCGCATCGCGAGCTCGACCTCTTCGGCGGCGTTCAGCAGGGCAACCTTGCCGATCTGCTTCAGGTAGTCCTTGACAGGGTCGGCCGTCGCGCCGGTGATTGCGCTGGAGTAAACCGGTACCTCGTCGTCGTCGTCGACCAGGGACAGTACTAGGGCACCGCTCGGGAGTGCCTCCGCGGATGCTGCGCGCTTCTTTTTGGCCTCGTCGGAGTCGTCGTCGGCATCCGCGTCATCGCCGCGTGCGGCCTCATCGTGTTCGTCAGATGCCGGCTTGGCTTTCGCCTTCGTGCTGGCGGCGCGCTTGCGCGGCGCGGGCTTCTCTTCACCGTTTGTTTCGGCGGCGGCCGCAGCAGCGGCCTTGGCCAGAGCGGACTTGGTCGGCTTCTTCGCGGCGACCTTGGGTGCCGGCGCAACGGCGTCTGAAACCTCAGTGGCGCTCACGGTGGATTCTTCTGTTTGCTCGATTTTTGTGCGGGTTGCCATTCGAACACCTCTCATGCCGTGGCGCGGGAGCCTGCGGCGCTGCCAGGCGGGTCCCGACCGGGTGGGTCTGGCGGGAGAGGAGCCTGGGCAGTGTGGATTTTGGGCAGTACTAGGACCCATGTCAAGTCCCAGGCTATTAACACCGACACTGATGTCGTTGTTCCCAGGACCAGAACGGGCCCTATTGACAATTATTGCATGCTTTGTGTAGGAGACAAGCCAGGCGCGCAGCTATTCCGGCTGCTGCCTCAGGCGCCAGGCTCGCGCCACGGCGACCCAGAGCGGAGCGACTTCCACTCCCTCGTCGCGGGACAGCTTGCTGCGGGTGCGGGCCCGGGCGTGCAGCAGAAGAATCACGCCGAGTCCCACAACCAGGAACTGCACGGAAAACGCAACCCGAAAGGAGTCGAGCGAATACAGATCGCTCACCTCCCCCCTTGCGATGCGCCAGCCGTCCTGCAAGTCAAGCAGTAGCCCGATCAGGTAGACCATCACGAAACTGGCGGTGAAGCCGCCCACGTTCACGACGCCGTTCGCCGAGCCGTGGCTGCGCTGGGGGTTGAAGGTGCGCGCGAAATCGAAGCCGATCAGCGAGCCGGGTCCCCCGATGCCAAGTGCGACGAGCAGCACGAGCATCAACCAGAACGGGGGCTGCTCCGGCCACAGCAGCACCGCGGCCCAGGCCGCTCCCATCAGCGCGACGACGCCGAGCACGATGGTGCTGCGGCGCAGCGGAAAGCGCGCCGTCAGGATCCCCAGGATCGGCCCGCACACCATGCCGGCGCCCACCAGGACCATCAGCATCCCCGCGGCGAGGGACGTGTCGTAGCCCAGTCCATACACCATGAAGGGGAATCCCCAGAGCAGGGTGAAGACGGTTCCGGAGGACTGTGTGACGTAGTGCGACCAGAAGCCGAGCTGGGTTCCGGGCCGCTTGAAACTGTGTGTGAGCTGCAGGAGCGCGCCACGCCAGCTGGTGGTCCGGTTCTGCATGGATGCGCGGTCCGGTTGGTCCGTCACCACGACGATGACCACGATCAGGGCCAACACGGCAACCGCGGCGGCGGAGAGGAACGTCGGCGTCCACCCCCAGGTGTGCAGCACCCACGCCAGCGGTAGGGCGGACAGCACCTGGCCGAGCTGACCGATGTTCCCCAGCCACTGCGAGAGCTGAGGAACGATGCGTCCGGAGAACCACGAGGCGATGAGGCGAATCATCGAGATGAAGATGGCGGCGTCGCCAGCACCGACGAGGATGCGCCCGAGCACGGCAATCGGGATGTCGGGGGCGAAGGCGAGCGTGGTCTGGCCGACCACCATCAGCGCTGTCCCGGTGGCGACCAGCACGCGTGGCCCGTACCGATCGATCAGGACTCCCACCGGAATCTGTGCCGCCGCATAGACGGCGAGTTGCACGACGGCGAGGCTGGACAGCAGCGCGGCAGACCCGCCGAACCGTTCAGTAGCGGCGACACCGGCGATCCCGAGGGAAGAGCGCTGCAGGACGGCGGAGAGGTACGCGAACGATCCGACGTAAAAGATCAACCAGGAGCGGCGCGAGTTCATTGCCCCAAACTTACCCGCGCCGGAGCATCCGGCTTCACGGCGACGCTCGGCGGATCAGGCCGGCGAACCGTCGTCTCTGCTGCGCCGGGTGGCGAGGAAGTTCTCCAGTTCGGCGGCGATCTCATCGGCGCTGGGCAATTCGCCGGCCTCGTCGGTCAGTGGGGAGCGCAGCGTGCTGCCCTCCATATAGGCGTCGTAGCGCTCTTCGAGCGTGCCGACGAGCTTGCCCAGCTCGGGATTGTCCCGCACTTGCTCGTCGATGCGGGCGACGAACTCGCGGTTCTTCTCTCGCACCCGATCGGTGGGGAAGATCAGCCCGGTGGAGGCACTCGTGCTGTCCAGGGCTGCGAGGGCGGCGAGGGGGAATTCCGTGTCGGCCAGATAGTGCGGGATCAGCAGTACGAACCCGACGACGGAGGTACCAGCCTCCTGCAGCCGATATTCCACCAGGTGCAGCGCATTCGCCGGAACCTGGGTGTTAGGACGCCAGACCGACATGCTCTCGACCAGATCGGACCGGTTTCCGCTGACGGTCACGCCGATCGGACGGGTGTGCGGGACCGGCATCGGAATCGCGTGCACCCAGGTTGTGGAGGCCACCTTGAAGCGGCGCTCGAGCTGCAGCACCGCGGCGGTGAACTGTTCCCAGCGGAAATCCGGCTCGAAGCCGGTCAGAAGCAGGAACGGCTGGCCGATCTCGTCCCTGACCTGGTACACCCTCAGGGCGGGAGACTGATAGTCGGTGAGGTGGTCCTGGTCGAACTGGATGATCGGCCGCCGCGCCCGGTAGTCGAGCAGCACGTCGGCGTCGAAGGTCGCGACGACGGTGTGGTCAAGGGTTTCCAGAAGATATTCGGTGAATTGCGAGACGGCACCACCGGCATCCGCGAAGCCCGTCACACCCGCGACAAGATGGAGCCCCTCCGGGACGTTTTCCGCGTCCGCAGTCAGCTCGTAAATGTCACCAGGATCCCGCATGACATTAACTGTAAGCGCCAAATTCCGGGCGGTGCGGGAATCGACGACGCCGTCGTGATGCCGAGAGCGAACACACCCGGAGCGTACGATCGGTGGATGACCGCACCCCGCCTGACCATATCCGCAGCACCCGCCCTCGAATCGGAGGTGGACGTTCTCATAGTCGGGGCGCTCCAGTCCGGCGACTCCACCGCCCTGTTCGCTGACGCCGCCTTCGCCGGCCTCGCGGACCAACTCGCGCCCCTGGGTATCACGGGCGGTCGCGATCAGGTGGTGCGACTGCCTGCGTCGATCGGCAACGCCCGCAGCATCGCCGTTGTCGGAATCGGCAAGGAGGCCACGGTCGATGCGCTGCGCCATGCCGCCGGGTCGGCCGTTCGCCAGCTGACCGGCGTGACCTCGGTTGCCTTTGCCTTCCCCATGACCACGGATGCCCAAGTGGAGGCCGTCCTGGAGGGTGCCGCACTCGGTGCGTACTATTACACCGCGTACCGGCAGAACTCGCTCGCCGCGACCAGGGTCCCGGCGCAGGAGATCACGGTGCACGCCGCCGCGGAGGCGGCCGGAGTCTCCGCCCGCGTCGGAGTCATCGCCGAGGCCGTCAACCTGGTCAAGGACCTGGTCAACATGCCGCCCTCCGACCTCTACCCGGACGCACTCGCGCGCCAGGCGATGGACGCCGCCGCGGGCCTTCCCGTCGCCGTGCGCGTCTGGGACGAGACGGAGCTGGCCGCGGATGGTTTCGGCGGGATCGCGGGCGTCGGCCAGGGTTCCAGTCGGCCGCCGCGCTTGGTCAAGGTCAGCTACACGCCGGAGGGCGCGACGCAGCACATTGCCCTGGTCGGCAAGGGCATCACCTTCGACACCGGCGGACTCTCACTGAAGCCGCCGGCATCCATGGTCGGCATGAAATACGACATGACCGGCGCGGCGACGGTGCTGGCTGTGACCCTGGCGGCCGCCCGCCTGGGGCTCAACGTGCGCATCACCGCCTGGCTCTGCATCGCGGAGAACATGCCGTCCGGCTCGGCCATCCGACCCAACGACGTGTTGCAGATCCGCGGAGGCCGCACGGTCGAGGTGCTGAACACGGATGCGGAGGGTCGCCTGGTTCTTGCGGACGGTCTCGTCGCGGCCGGCGAGGAGTGCCCGGATGCCATCGTCGACGTGGCGACGCTGACCGGCGCCGCCCTCGTCGCACTCGGCACCCGCTACTACGCCGCCATGGGTGAGGATGCCCTGGTCGCCCGGGTGCTCGCCGCCGGCAAATCGGTGGGTGAGCTGGTGTGGCCGATGCCGCTTCCCGCGGAACTGCGCCCTCTACTCGACTCGGATGTCGCCGACATCGCCAACGCGAAGATCGGCAGCACCCACGGCGGCATGCTGCTCGCCGGAGTATTCCTGCAGGAGTTCATTGGGACCCGCGGCAACGGGGACGGCACCGAGACGATCCCGTGGGCTCACCTGGACATCGCCGGGCCGGCCCACAACACCGGCAGCGGGTGGGGATTCACGAATGCTGGGCCGACCGGAATCTCGGTTCGGACTCTGCTCCGCCTGGCCGAGGATTTTTCGCGCCCGTAGTACAGTCAAGTGGGCGAGAAATCTCGCCCACTCTCGCCTGCCCGGATGCGTATCCTCGCTGAGGGCCGACCGAGTTGTGATGTATGAGGGAGTATCTGGGTGTCGGAACAGAATTTTGACCTTGTCGTTCTCGGCGGCGGAAGCGGTGGCTACGCGGCCGCATTGCGGGGCGTTCAGCTGGGGCTCACCGTTGGCCTGATCGAAAAGGGCAAACTCGGCGGAACCTGTCTGCACCTCGGTTGCATCCCGACCAAGGCACTCCTGCACTCGGCCGAGGTGGCCGATGTCAGCCGCGACGCCGCGAAGTACGGCGTCAAAACGCAGTTCGAGGGCATCGACATGCCCGCCGTGAACGCGTTCCGTAAGAGTATTGTGGCGTCAAAGTTCAAGGGGCTGCAGGGTCTGATCAAATCGCGCGGCATCACAGTGATCGAAGGTGAAGGTCGACTGATTTCGCCGAACACCGTGCAGGTCGGTGCCGACACCATCGTGGGTAAGAACATCGTCCTCGCGACAGGCTCCTACTCCCGCTCCCTGCCGGGGCTCGCCATCGGCGGTCGAGTCATGACCAGCGAGCACGCCCTGGAGCTCGAGTTCGTCCCGAAGAAGGTCGCCGTGCTCGGCGGCGGCGTCATCGGCGCCGAATTCGCGAGCGTCTGGAAGTCCTTCGGCGCCGACGTCACCATCATCGAGGCACTTCCCCACCTGGTTCCCAACGAGGAAGAGTCCATCTCCAAGCAGCTGGAGCGCGCCTTCCGCAAGCGCGGCATCGAATACTCGCTCGGCATCCGGTTCCAGAGCGTCACTCAGCACGAGAACGGCGTCGTCATCACCCTGGAGGACGGCACCGTCATCGAGGCGGAGATTCTGCTCGTCGCCGTCGGGCGTGGCCCGTCGACCGCCGGACTCGGCTTCGAAGAGGTCGGCGTCACCATGGACCGCGGCTTCGTCCTGACCGACGAGCGCCTCGCGACCAACATTCCCGGCGTCTTCGCCGTGGGCGACATCGTCCCCGGCCTGCAGCTCGCGCACCGCGGATTCCAGCAGGGCATCTTCGTCGCCGAGGAGATCGCCGGTCTCAACCCGATCGTCGTCGACGACCTCAACATTCCCAAGGTCACCTATTGCGACCCGGAGATCGCCTCCGTCGGCTACTCGGAGGCCAAGGCTGCCGAAAAGTTCGGCGCCGACCAGATCTCCACCTTCGAGTACAACCTGGGTGGAAACGGCAAGAGCTCCATCCTCGGCACGAGTGGCTCCATCAAGCTCGTCCGGGTCAAGGACGGCCCCATCCTCGGTGTCCACATGATCGGCGCCCGCGTCGGCGAGCTGATCGGTGAGGGACAGTTGGTGGTGAACTGGGAGGCCTACCCGGAAGACATCGCCCCGTTCCTGCACGCGCACCCCACCCAGAACGAGGCACTCGGCGAGGCCTTCCTGGCGCTGGCCGGCAAGCCGCTTCACGCGTAGCCGCCGAACCTCTGCATTCAGACACTCAGTACTCTAATTACAGACAATACGTTTTGAAGGAGACAATCGCATGAGCGAATCCGTTAACCTCCCGGCACTCGGTGAGAGTGTCACAGAGGGTACGGTCACCCGCTGGCTGAAGAACGTGGGAGACCGCGTCGAAGTCGACGAGCCGCTGCTGGAAGTATCGACCGACAAGGTGGACACGGAAATCCCGTCCCCCATTGCCGGCGTGATCGAGGCCATCCTGGTCCAGGAAGATGAGACCGTCGAGGTCGGAACTCCGCTGGTCACGATCGGTGACGGTTCCGGTGCCTCCACTCCCGTCGCGGAAGCGCCTGTGCCGGTGGACGCTCCGGAGACCATCGCGGAAGCGCCGGCACCGGTCGCGGCCCCCGCACCCGTGGCGGCACCGGCACCCGTGGCGGCACCGGCACCCGTGGCGGCACCGGCACCCGTGGCGGCACCCGCACCGGTCGCCGCTCCCGAGCCCGTCG